>NZ_JACIYL010000420.1 GCF_014359955.1 Thermogutta sp.
TTGAATCGCGCCTGGTAAATCGCCATGATCGGCCCCAGTCCCATGGAGACCGTGGGGAATTCCCAGAAATTGGGCATCAACCAGGGATGGGGATAGGAGCTGAGCCCGCCGCCTTCGGCCAGCTCGCGACGAAAGTTTTCCAGTTGTTTTTCCGTGATGCGGCCTTCCAGAAATGCCCGCGCGTAAATTCCCGGGCTGGCGTGCCCCTGAAAGTACACAAAATCTGGCGGATGGTTCCCCTGCTTGCCGCGGAAAAAGTGATTGAATCCCACTTCGTACAGCGTGGCGGCCGAGGCATAGGTGGAGATATGCCCGCCGATTCCCGAACTGACCCGGTTTGCCCGCACAACCATCGCCATCGCATTCCACCGGATGATGCTCTTGATTCGCCGCTCGATGGCGCGGTCACCGGGGTATTCGGGCTCATTCTCGGGGGGGATTGTGTTGATGTAGGGAGTCGTGGCGGCGGAGACCCACGGCACACCGCTGCGGAAGGCCTTTTCTTTCAGGCGTTCCAAAAGATAGACCGCCCGTTCGCCACCGTGCTTGCGAATCACGTATTCCAGGGCGTCCAGCCATTCCTGAGTTTCTTCAGGATCGATGTCCCTGGCCAGTTGAGGAATGGCACCTTCCGGCAATTGTCCGTTCGTTGGTCGGCGTTCCTGGGTTTCCTGTTCCCGAACATCTAGGGCACACATCAGGCGTGACTCCTTGATTAACCCCTCTTGTTAACGGCCCAGCCCAATCCTTTCTGGCTCTTTGGAAGGGCACCGGCTTTCCCAGCGGATCCCATGCGGGCCGATGTCGCTTTCTCGGATTCCTTCAATTATATCTGGCACTTCGGCCCTGCGACCGGTTTTTCCGAATCATCGGCCCGAAATGCCAGTCTTCTCCACGGGGAAGCCTGCCGTTGCTCCGCGCGACGACAAAGAATGACCCCCCCACATGGGCCTCAAAACGTCAGCATTTTCCGGTAGGCGTCGAGTCGGGCGTCGATGTCCTGACGGCGGATCTTGAGGAGCCGATCGACACTGAAGTCTTCCACGGTAAAACTGGCCACCACGATTCCGTAGGCCATGGCCGTTTTGAGATCCTCTGGCGAGAATTCCGTTCGTTCCGCCAGATAGCCCATCATCCCACCGGCGAAACTGTCTCCGGCTCCAGTGGGATCGACCACATCGGCTGTGGGATAAGCGGGAAGTACGTACATTTCGTGGCGACTGAAAAACATGGCCCCATGTTCGCCCTTTTTGATGACAACAAAACTGGGGCCCATGTCGAGAATTTTTCGGCCGGCGCGGATGAGATTTTCCTCTTCCGCCAGCAGCTTGGCTTCGAAATCGTTGAGCACCAATCCGTCGATCTTTTGGAGCAGGGTCCGCAACTCCTGCGGCTCCGTGCGGATCCAGTGATCCATGGTGTCGGCAACTGTGAGGTTCGGCCCCACGCATTGCTCGAGGACGCGGAGCTGCATCCGGGTCGATCCGTTGGCCAGAAAAAGGAAGCGACACCGCCGATGCTCCTCGGGAAGTACAGGGTCAAATTGTTCCATCACGTTGAGCTGCACTTCGAGCGTTTCCCGATCGTTCATATTGGGCATATACCGCCCGCGCCAGCGAAACGTCTTCGCCCCCGGTACCACACTGAGACCGCTGACGTCGACCCCGGAATCTTCGAGGAGCTTCGTGTGCTCGGCAGGCCAGTCATCGCCCACCACACCCACCAGGCGGACACGGGTGAAGAACCGCGCGGCCAGCGAGAAATAAACCGCTGATCCCCCGAGGACGTTCTCCCGTTTGGCTTCGGGCGTTTCCACACTGTCCAAAGCGACGGAACCCACAACAACAAGCGGCATGGACCCTGCTCTCCGTTACCAAGTACCTTTTTCGGCCAATCTCGATCTGCGATACGAACTGCCTCGAACGGGCATCTGACGTCTTTCTAAGGATACCGACTTTCGCGCCCCGTGCCCAGCACAACGCAACAGGGGCGGGAAGAGCCGTCCGGCGCCCGCGCAATCCGCGCCAGGCAAACCAGGTTGCGCATGCCAGGCCACGCTTTCCTTGACACTTTTTGGCCGGTAAACTAACGCCACTGTACCAGTGCTTTGGGAGGAGGGGATCGGGGCAACAGGGACGACAAACCCCTGGGAATCCACGGAGCCCCAGCCCGAATCCCGCGAATCAGTCGATCATCACAACCGCAACACGGAGACGGGACCGGCCATGGCGAAACAAAAATGGGTCATCACCGATGTGAGCCGCGGTATTTGGGTGGAACAGTTGACACTCACGCACGATATCGCCCCTGCGCTTCCGGAAGGGGTCACTGTCAACAAGCGGACCTTGCACGGTGGCCGTTCCGAGGGCGTGGAGATCATCGAACTCAACAACGGGCGTCTCCGTCTGGTAGTGCTCCCCACGCGCGGAATGGGAATCTGGCGGGCATGGTGCGGCGATCTGGAACTGGGCTGGAAGGCGCCGATCCGCGGGCCGGTCCATCCTCGCTGGGTCAATCTTTGGGAGCCCAGCGGCCTGGGCTGGCTGGACGGCTTCGACGAACTGTTCGTTCGCTGCGGTCTGGAAAGCAACGGGGCGCCGGAATTTGACGACCACGGCGTTCTGCGTTATCCCCTCCACGGCAAGATCGCCAATCTCCCGGCCTCCCGGGTGGAAATCGTGGCCGACGACGAAACCGGTGAGCTTTCCATCTGCGGAGAAGTTTTGGAAAGTCGCCTCTTTTTCAACAAACTGAAACTTTCCACGGTCATCAGCACCCTGCCGAATTCCTGCGAATTTTCTGTTACCGACACGGTCACCAATCTGGCCGCTGTGCCCGGCGAAATGGAGCTTCTCTACCACATCAACTTTGGGCGGCCGCTCCTGGAGCCGGGGTCGCGCGTCATCCTGCCGATCAAACGGCTGGCTCCCCGCGACGCCGTGGCAGCCCCGGAAATCGATCGCTGGGACAGCTATGGCGCGGAGACACCCGGCAAGCCCGAAACGGTCTATTTCATCCAGCCGCTCGGTGACGGCAAAGGCTTTACGCAGGCCGTTTTGCACAACGAGACGGGCACTCGGGGTGTTCGTGTAGGATTCAATGTGCAGGAGTTGCCGTACTTCACCCTGTGGAAGAACGAGCAGCCCACCTGTGATGGATACGTGACGGGTTTGGAGCCCGCCGTGAATTTCCCCAACCGTCGCTCCTTTGAAAAGGCTAAAGGCCGCGTCATCACCCTTCAGCCCGGTGAATCTCGCAGTTTCACGGTCACGGTGTCGGCTCTGTGCAGTTCCGACGCGGTATCCAGTGCGCGGAGCGAGATCCTCCGGCTACAGGGAAGCATAGCGCCCGAGGTTCTTCGGGAACCCTGGCCTGAATGGTCACCGTGAACAGGCCGATTTTCGCCGGTGCTAACGTGACGACGTCCGCGACCACGTCCCGGCGGAACTCCCAGTCATGGGGGGCGGAACCGTCGTTGGTCCCCACCGAGCATCGCGGATGAGAACTCGAGGCACGGAGGAGCCGGTCAGGGTCAACGGCTCTGATACCGCTGCATGATCCGCCGGATCTCCCGCTGCGATTCCTCTTTCTTGATGATTTCCCGTTTATCGTGCTCTTTGCGCCCACGGCACAGGCCGAGCAGGACCTTGGCCAGTCCCCGCTTGAAATAAATCTTTAACGGGATGAGCGTCAAGCCTTTTTGCGATGCCTGTCCGGCAAATCTTTTGATTTCCCGCCGATGAAGCAGGAGCTTTCGCGGACGCTTGGGATCGTGGTTAAAACGATTGGCCTGCGGGTATTCCGGAATATCGCAATTGTAAAGCCATACTTCGCCATCTTTCACCCGGGCAAAGGCTTCCTCGATGGAAACTTTCCCGTTGCGCAGACTTTTC
>NZ_JACIYL010000421.1 GCF_014359955.1 Thermogutta sp.
CCAACACATTCCCGAGCTGGAAGCTGGCCCAGCCGTTCCGCATGATTGCCCACAACGGGGAAATCAACACGCTGCGGGGTAACATCAATCATTTGGCGGCTTATGAGAAACGGATGTCGTCGCCGCTTTTCGGGGACGACATCAAGGAGATTTGTCCGATCATCGAGCCGGGTGTGAGCGACTCTGCGGCATTCGACAACTGCATGGAGTTACTTGTGCGTGGTGGGCGGTCGGCGCCCCACGCCCTCATGATGATGATTCCGGAGGCCTTTGGGCCGAAGTATCACATCAGCACGGACAAACGGGCGTTCTACGAGTATCACGCGGCCATCATGGAACCGTGGGACGGTCCGGCGGCGATCGTGTTCACGGACGGCCGACTCGTCGGGGGCACGCTTGACCGTAACGGTTTGCGTCCCTGCCGCTACCTCGTCACCGACGACGGTCTCGTCATCCTGGCAAGCGAGACCGGCGTGGTTGAGTTTCCGCCGGAGAAGATTCGCCAGAAAGGACGTCTTCAGCCCGGCAAGATGTTCCTCGTGGACACCGTGGAGCAGCGGATCATTTCTGACAACGAAGTCAAAGGAAAACTCAGCCGCCAGCGGCCGTACCGACGATGGCTGGAACAGAATCGCATCGAGCTGCGGGGGTTGTTCCTGCCCTCGACCAATGCCGACGGAGATCCCGAGACGCTTTTTGAGCGATTGCGGGCCTTTGGATACACCGGCGAGGATCTCACGATGATTCTGGCTCCCATGGCCCGTGATGGCCAGGAGCCGGTCGGATCGATGGGCAATGACGCGGCGCTGCCGGTGCTCTCCGACAAGCCGAAACTCCTGTTCAACTATTTCAAGCAACTGTTTGCTCAGGTGACCAATCCTCCGATCGATCCGCTGCGGGAAGGGTTGGTCATGTCTTTGATGACGTTTACCGGCAAGCACGGGAACCTGCTGGATGAGCAGCCGGAGCACTGCCGCCAATTGAAGCTCCCGCATCCGATTTTGACCAACGACGACATGCGGCGGCTCAGGGAGGCGAACCATCCGCATTTGAAGGTGGCGACATTGAGCATGCTCTTTCCGGCAGAGACGGATGATCCTGAAGGCGCGTTGCGGGAGGCGGTCGAGAACCTGATTGCTTCTGCTGAAAAAGCCATCCACGAGGGGGCCTCCCTGCTGATCCTGAGCGATCGGGGAGTGAATGGGACCTGGGCGGCCATTCCCAGCCTCCTGGCCACGGCGGCCGTTCACCATGGGCTGCTTCAGCGGGGGCTGCGAGGCGAAGCGGGCCTGGTTGTCGAAAGCGGTGAACCGCGCGAGGTCATGCATTTCTGCCTGCTGCTGGGGTATGGGGCCAACGCCATCAACCCCTATCTCGCTTATGAAGCCATTTACCACCTGTATCGCAATAAAGACCTGCCGCCGGGACTGACGCTGGAGGAGGCCATTGATCAGTACATCAACGCGGTGAAGAAGGGCATCCTCAAGACGATGTCCAAGATGGGGATTTCCACCCTGCGAAGTTACCACGCGGCCCAGCAGTTTGAAGCGGTGGGACTGGATCGCTCGGTGGTGGACACGTACTTCTGCGGAACGGCTTCGCGGATCGGCGGAGTGGATCTGAAAGTCATCGCGGAGGAGGCTCTGGCTCGCCACCGCAGCGGATTTGGACCGCGAGAACCGTGGGCTTTGCCTCTCGATTTCGGCGGCGAATATCACGAGCGGTTGGACGGAGAACGGCATCTGTGGAATGCCGAGACGGTGACTCTCCTCCAGCATGCGCTTATCAACAACGACTGGAATAAATACCTGGAATTCGCGGATCGGGTGAACAAGCAGAACGAAGCCCTGTGCACACTCCGCGGATTGTTCGACTTTGAATACGGAGAACCGGTTCCCCTCGACGAGGTGGAGCCGGCCAGCTCGATTGTCCAGCGGTTCTACACCGGGGCGATGTCCCACGGGTCGATCAGCAAGGAGGCTCATGAAACGCTGGCCATCGCGATGAACCGACTGGGGGCTCTGGCGAACACGGGTGAAGGGGGTGAAGACCCCATCCGTTACCGTCCGCTGCCCAACGGAGATTCGGCGAACTGCGGCATCAAACAGGTGGCCAGTGGGCGGTTCGGCGTGACGATCGAATATCTGGCCAACGCCAAGATGCTCCAGATCAAAATGGCCCAGGGAGCCAAGCCAGGAGAGGGTGGGCAGCTTCCCGGACATAAAGTGACGGAGGAAATCGCCCGGTTGCGGCATTCCACGCCGGGTGTGTCTCTCATTTCACCTCCGCCCCACCATGACATTTACTCGATCGAAGATTTGGCCCAGTTGATTTACGATCTCAAGGCGGCCAATCCGGAGGCACTGGTTTCGGTGAAACTGGTGGCGGAAGTAGGGGTGGGGACTGTGGCGGCCGGTGTCGCCAAGGCCAATGCCGATGAGGTGCTCATCAGCGGTCACGATGGAGGCACGGGTGCCAGTCCTTGGTCTTCCATCAAGCATGCGGGGATTCCCTGGGAAATCGGCCTGGCGGAAACGCAGCAGACCCTGGTGGCCAACGGTCTTCGGGACCGAATCCTCGTTCAGGTGGACGGGCAGATGCGGACCGGCCGCGACGTGGTCATTGGAGCCCTGCTGGGCGCGGAACGCTTTGGCTTTGGGACAGCGGCCCTGGTCTCGTTGGGCTGTATCCTCATGCGGAAATGCCACCTCGGTACCTGTCCGGTGGGTATCGCCACGCAGAAGCCCGAGTTGCGGGAGCGTTTTGCCGGTCGGGCGGAATACCTCATAAGATATCTTCTGTTCGTCGCTGAGGAAGTTCGGCAGTGGATGGCCAAGCTCGGCTTCCGCCGATTTGACGAGATGGTCGGTCGGGTGGATCGGCTGAAGGTGCAGCGGGCTGTCAACCACTGGAAGGCGAAAGGGCTCGATTTTTCGGCGCTCTTGACACCGCCCCCGGGCTTTCCCGATGTGCCCCTGCGGCGCATCCGTCCCCAGACCAATAAGCATCTGGACCATCTCGACCGGCAGATTCTGCCCCAGATTCAGAGTGCGTTGGAGGAGAAAAAGCCGGTGGTCCTGGAGATGCCAATCCGCAATATCCACCGTGCCGTAGGGACCACCATCAGTTATTACGTGACGAAGAAATACGGCAGCGCAGGGCTTCCCGACAGCACCATTCACCTTGTTTTCCGCGGTTCCGCTGGCCAGAGTTTCGGGGCCTTTTTGGCGCCGGGAATCACCCTGGAGCTCATCGGCGACGCCAACGATTATCTGGGGAAAGGGCTCTCCGGTGGTCGAATCGTGGTGCGGACTCCGCCGGGAAGTCCGTTTGACCCCACGGAAAACGTCATCGTGGGGAACACGCTTCTGTACGGGGCGACGTCCGGCGAGGTGTTCATCAACGGTCTGGCGGGTGAGCGTTTCGCTGTCCGTAACAGTGGTGCTGTGGCCGTGGTGGAAGGCGTCGGTGACCACGGCTGTGAGTACATGACCGGCGGAATTGTGGTGGTGTTGGGACGGACCGGCCGGAACTTCGCCGCCGGTATGAGCGGGGGTATCGCCTACGTCCTCGACGAGCATCAACTGTTCGATACCCTCTGTAATCTCGATATGGTGGACCTGGAATCCGTGTGGCAGCCGGAGGATCAGAAACTGCTCCGCAGTCTCATCGAGCGGCACTACGTGTGGACGGGAAGTGCTCAGGCCAAACGACTCCTGGAGCAGTGGCCGGAAGCGGTGGGCAAATTCGTCAAGGTCATGCCCATCGAGTACCGGGCGGCGCTGGAAAGGATGAGAGAGCAGGAACAGGTTCGGGCAGATCAAACACCGGCAACAGAGGAGGTGTTCAGTGGGTAATCCAACAGGGTTTTTGAAATATCCTCGGGTGGA
>NZ_JACIYL010000422.1 GCF_014359955.1 Thermogutta sp.
GATCGCCGGGAGGCGTTCCGTCCAACCGACGAAACGCAACACATGATCCAGGGTTGGACCGTAGCTCTGACGAGCAGATCCCTCCGACAAGAGGTCCCTCCCAAAGTGGATGGGAAATCACCGATCGCGTGAGATAACAAACGCGGCAAGCTGGCGAAGGGACTCAGAAGCGGGGCTTACCGGCAGATCAACCAGCCGCTCGACCGCGTCACTGATGAACATCGCCGCCTTCTCGCGGGCATAGTCAATCGAGCCCGTCTCCATCATCACCTGCCGCACCTGCTGGCGAAAGCCCGGCGGCTGCTGCCGGAGGAGGCTGATCATTCGCTCCCGAGAAGGCTCTCCAAGGTGCCGCAACATGTGAATGATGGGCAGTGTCGGCTTCTGCTTGGCCAAATCGCTCCCCAGGGACTTTCCGGTCTTTTCCTCATCACCCAGGATGTCAAGAATGTCATCGATAATCTGAAAAGCGATCCCCACAAGAAGTCCGAATGCCCCCAGGTCCTCAATGAATGAGGGTGGGGCATCCGCATAATACGCTCCCAACCGACAGCATGCCTGGCAAAGGGCGGCCGTCTTTTCAGTGATGATTTCCAGATATTCCTCCTCCGGCATGTCGAATCGCCCGCAGGCCGCAATCTGCCGCAGTTCGCCCTGGCACATTCGGTGGCTGGCCTGGGCAATCTCCCGGCAAGCTACGACCGAGTCCAGAGAGCTGGCCAGACAGAGCGCCCGGGCGAGCAGGTAATCGCCAAGGAGCACACTGGCCGAATTGTCCCAGCGGGCATTCATCGTTTCCATGTGCCGGCGAAGCTGTGCCTCATCGAGAACGTCATCATGGACCAAACTCGCCGTATGCACGAGTTCCATGGCCGTGGCGAGAAGAAGATGCGTCTGCGTGAGTTTTCCGCACAGCTTTCCGGAGAGAAGCACCAGCGCCGGCCGAAGTCGCTTTCCCCCGAGTTGAAGCCCATGTTTGAGCATCCCATCGATGAAAGGGGAGGAATCCTGAAGTTCCTGCCTGAGCAGTCGATCTACCTCGGCCATTTCGCCTGCAATGACCTCGTACACTTCCTGCAGCGACTTGACTGAGGCAGGAACTTTCTCGCTGACATCGGCCATTCGGTTCATCCTCCAGCCGGGAGGTGCAACAAATTCCCGCGACGATAACAGGTTCTGTTTCGATTGCAGAAAAAGACTTCCGGTTGCCGGACAATCGCGCGCACCGACGAAGGATTGACTCCTTCATGGTAGCCCCCTTGCCGGGCCATTTTTACACTTCTCACATTTTGGTCTGTCATGTTTTATCAAGTGTAACTGCTTATCTGTCATTTCGGCAACCACCGGAACTTTATCAAGATGTGCCATTTATCCCCTTTTCTTTCTACTCTCTGCGCCCGATGAAAGTTTTCGACGGCTGCCCCCGAACCATCCCCATTTTTGCAAAAATCTATGACAGACCACGAGTGCCAAGTATTGTGGGGCAATTCATGAATGGCCTCTTCCCATGGCGTGGCCGGGGTGGAACCGGGCCCTCCAATTCAATCCGTGGAGGGACGCCTTCCACGGCGTGCGTCCAACACGGAGGGGCACGGTGGTCGCGCCCGGTGTCCGTTGCTCACGTGCCGTCACCATCGTCGTAGGGGCAATTCATGAATTGCCCCTACCGAAAGGCGAGTGAATTGGGGTGGATCATTTAAAGTTGACAAGCGGACCTGACGAGCAGGTCCCTCCAGATACGGACCTGACGAGCAGGTCCCTCCGAGAAATCGTTTGGAGGGGCACGCTTATCGTGCCCGATAAATCGGGGATTGATCGCGTTGCAATCCTGGCGGGAATTGTTATCCTGGTAGTCAGCTTTGACGGAACCTTTCATGGAGCGGTGAGGCACAGTTGCGGAGACCGGCCCATGTTGCCGAGACGATTCCCCCGCGCCTCCCAAGTCGGCGCATTCGCGGCGGTACGGACTGTCCTGCCGTACCTGCTGCTGTTTTTTTGTCTCAGGACCGTTTCCCTCTCGCCGGCTATCGCCGCCACCGAGGAATCTCCTCCCGAGAGTCTCCGGCTTCTCAAAGTTTGCGATCAAGCAGGGCATTCCATCCCCTGTTCCAGCGCTACCGCTTTCGGTTTTTTTGTTTTCGCCAAGGACAGTCAGACTCAACTGGCCGTGACGCCATCCTGCGGTGAGTTCGTGGGCGTTCTCGGTCCTCACGAGGGATTGATCATTCACTTCGGATGGACCGCGGCAGTCGCAGCATCGCTTACCATTGAAAACCTTGGACAGGCCGCCCTGGAAATTTCTGCCGAGACAGAAAGTGTGCAGCAGCGGACTTCTCTCGCGAGCGGTAATCGCGGGAAATGGGAGTTCACCGTCACGGGCGACAGCGTCCCTATTCGCGAAAAAACGCTCAGCGTCAGAAATCCTACCGACACGGCACCGGCGGTCTGGAAAGGGCGCATTCGTTATGGAGCAGGTTCCTCTCCGACGGAGCTTCTGTCGTTGACACCCGGCGATCCTCAGGTCACGCCACCCCCGGTCCTTCCTCCTTTAGCCCCGGCAATCGCAGCCGCGATGATTGAATGGGATTGGCGTTTGCAGGATGAGCTTGACCATCCGCAAGTACCCACCTCCAAATACGCTGCTGCTCTGAACAAGATTTTTGATCGAGGACAAGACGCTATCGAAAACTATTCGCAACAGGGCCTGAAGGATGCCAAGTGGTTCCAACTGGTCGCCAGATGGAACGAACTGCGGGAAAGATGGAACTCTCTGCAAACGGAGCTTGGGAAGACGGAGAAGTCCGGCAATGCGGCTCAGGAAACGGTGCATGCTCTCTGGTTGGAAGCTCGACGGGTTAAACGCCAGCTTTCTCTCCGCGACCCGGCCCTGCGTGATAGAAAAATCGCCTTCGTCAAGCACGTTCCCAGTTTGTTCAGTCACCAGTTGACCCAGTATACAGGCAACTGCGCCCGACCGGGTGGCGGAGTGTATCTGCTCGACCTTCCCGGCCAATCCATGGCATGTACAGATCTCACCGCTGGGCGACTTCCGCAGGGGAGCTTCGAGTTTTGTGACGTTTCGCCAGACGGCACGCGTGTACTGTTTTCCTTCTGCGCAGCCGATCGCGCCCCGGTCAACCGCGAACAGGCTTTGGACCGATTCTTTCACCTCTATGAAATCGCACTGCCGCACAGGACAATTCGTCAACTCACGAGCGATCCGTACGACGATTTTGGCGCGAAATACCTGTCCGATGGCCAGATCGTCTTCGTTTCCACACGCCGGGGTGGCTTTCACCGGTGTGGTCAGGGCCCCTGTCCTGTCCACACGCTCACGGCGTGCGATGCGAATGGCCGCAACATCCGCGTCATATCTTTCCACGAGACTCACGAATGGGACCCTGTTCCCTTGTTCGATGGCCGAATTTTATATACCCGGTGGGATTACGTGGACCGGAATGCGGTTTTCTACCAGCAGTTGTGGACTGTCCGCAGCAATGGTGAGTTCGTCCAGGCCTACTACGGAAACAATACCCTCAATCCTGTCGGAATCTGGGAAGCCCGGCCCATTCCGGGGACCAATGCAATCATTGCCACCGCAGCGGCCCACCACGCCATGACGGCCGGGTCGATCATTCGGCTCGACATCAGGCATGGCCAGGATGGCCCTCAGGCTATCACCCGGCTGACTCCTGACGCCCTCTTTCCGGAAAGCGAGGCACCTGTCCCCAACCGGTCCGGCGGACGATGGTTCAACCCGGCCGGTGTGGATTCCGTACCGGCTCTTCCATCCGAGCAAAAGCGATTTCCGGGCCACTGCTATCGCACCCCCTATCCCCTCTCCGAGACCACGTTTCTCGCAGCGTACAGTTACGACAGTCTGATC
>NZ_JACIYL010000423.1 GCF_014359955.1 Thermogutta sp.
CGCCGCTTCGTGACAGGTCGCGCCGGTGGTGAGAACATCATCGACCAGCAGCACACGGCGGCCTGCCAGCCGGGGATGAATGGCCCGCGAACGAGTTTGTTCTCTAGTTGTCCCCTTTTTGCCCGGCTCGCGTCGCGGCGGCTTCTCTCCCAAATCGATATCCGGGGTACCAGAAAGTCGGGTTCGCGCCCAATTCGCAACAATCCAGTCCCGGAAGGTGAATCTCACCGAGAACGCTCCGCGAACGTTTTTCCACCGCTGGTCTGGTTTGAGAGAGGACTGGGGGAGAGTCGGCCGGGTGCGACGAAGGAGATGTTTCTCTGAGGGAATTCCCAGAAAACCTGCCAGAACGTCGGCAAGTACCTCCGGGCTGTTCATCTGCCGCTGACGTCTGCGGTGCCTGTGCATGGGAATGGGAATGACGCAATTGGGCGCCAAGTCGCGAAGTTGCGATCCCCTCTGGCACCAGAACACGCGGGCCATTGCTCGGGCAAGCCGTTCGCCCTTAGGTAGTTTCATCGCCGTGATGACATCGCGGAGCGGCCCCCAGTATGGCCCTAGCGACACAGTCCTCGTAAAAGCAAACTTCTCTCGATGGCACCATGAACAGCCGTGGGGAAGAAGGTTCTCCGTGTCGGCTTTCCCTCCGCATCGCGGACAGGCCTTCCAGGCCGGGAAAGACAACTGGGCCAGACAGGCCGGACAGAGCAAGTTGCTCGCACCCCGTCGCGGTGGCCGTCCGCCCTCCCAAAGGGCTTCGTAAAAGCGATCCGGATAGGCGCGGACGTGTCCTTCGAAAACCCGATCCCAGCCTGGGGAGTCCCCATCCCAGAATACTGGCTGACCACACGCCGCACACAAGGGAGGATATAGAAGATTGAGAAAGCTCATGATATTCGGATGCCGAATGTGGCTGTCGGAAGCAGGTGGAAATATCTCGAGTTTTTGAGCCTGAAGGTCGTGCACGGCCACGGACTCTTCATCTTTTTCGCTCCGACGGCCCTTCTTAACAAGACGCGAATGGACTGACCCATCCCTCAGTTTGTCTTCGCCTCGGGAAAAGTTCGGCAAGGTCTTGACAAGGGTGGAATTTAGCCCTGAGCGACCTCCTCCGGAGGGACCTGCTTGTCAGGTCCGTCGTTTCACGTTGGATCATCCATTGGTGTTCAACGGGCATTGGATTCCTGCACCGAAAGCGGGGTTAAAGCCCGCGCTCCATGGAGTGCGGCGATTTATCGCCGCTTTTCGGTGAAGGCTTTAGCCTTCACAATCTTGCTGTCGGCGGTATTTTGTCGCGACCACGAAAACGGTTCCCGTGTAGGGGCAATTCATGAATCGCCCCTACAGCGTCGGAGGGACGTGCTTGTCACGTCCGTATTTCTCGGAGGGACCGTTCGGAGGGACCCGCTTGTCGGGTCCGCTTTTCGACGTTGGATAGTCTATTCCCTCTCATCGGGCGCGACAAGCGTGGCCCAATCCAAACGAAAACTGGGATTCGTCAGGCAAATCGTACTTTCGACCAACCAGCATGTCGGACTTGATAAGACCAAGCTAGCACCGCAGGCCAGCGAAAAGCAGAGACGAGGCATGTATGCCCAGTTTCCTGGCGAGGGGTGCCCAAAACGTTAGCAGGAAAACAGGATCGGTATGTTGACGCAAAAAAACCTAGTCGGAAGTTACGTGCAGAACACAAATTAACCCGAGAAATCGAATTCAGAAACTTCCGGAACATGAATGGCCATCGCACCAAAAAACATGTTAATTTATGCTGGGACGCCTTCCTAATAAAGCAGAGTTGCGTAGTAATTAATAAACGTTTTGCAAATTGCTTGACAATCCGCACCGAGCGGGTTAAAATTAGTGAGCGTTTTGCGGAGTCAATAAGACTCCAAAACTCTTTTTGCGGAGTTGCTCCGTTCAATCGCTAGTCACAGTAGTGGAGGAGGTGTGCTACGCAGCGTAAGGCCTTTACTCTCGTCGAGTTGCTCGTGGTGATCGCGATCATCGGTATCCTGATCGCCCTTCTACTTCCGGCAGTCCAGGCTGCGCGGGAGGCTGCGCGACGAAGCGACTGCTCGAATCATCTCAAACAGCTCGGTCTGGCCTTGCACAATTACCACGATGTGCACAAGGTTTTCTGTGCGTTCAATGCCGGAACGACGGGGTGCGCATGGCCGAACCACTACGACTGCAATTACGGTTATATGGTAGGTTGGGTCTCCCTGCTCCCGTACTATGAAGAGACCGCGCGCTGGCAACAAGTATCATCTCCGATGACGGTGAACGGGCAATATTATCCGGCCTTTGGCCCCTATGCTTATGAAGACTCCGGACGTGGTTGGCCGCCAATTCAAGGACAGATATCCCTATTGTTATGCCCCTCTGATGGGCCTGCGCACCAGTTACCTGCCCCAACCCGGCAGGGTTTTACCAATTACCATTTGAGTTTCGGTGACAAGATCCATAACAACTATTTGGCTACCAACCCGCGGTCGCCTTTCGGACGCCTAACCTGGAAGGGATTTCAGGATATCACCGATGGTTCTTCCAATACGATCGCAGCTTCCGAGGCGCTGGTGGGGGCTGTAGCCAACCGTCAACGGTTTGTCAAAGGTGGCGTGGCCGCCGCGCAAAGTGGTCTGAGCCAAAGCCCAATCACGTGTTACACGCGAGTTGACCCCAACGATCGAAACCTCCTTACCGGAACGGTATGGGCGACACGAGGCCGTTATTGGGCTGAAGGTCATGCCCATGTGCAGGGCATCACCACGGTGTTACCCCCCAATGCTCCCTCCTGCGCTTGTGGCGAGGCGCAGTATTGCTACTGGGGCGTCTACCCACCAAACAGCAATCATCCGGGCGGGGTCAACGTGTTGATGTGCGATGCCTCTGTGCGATTCGTGAGCGATACCATTGACACGGGAAATCTTTCGGCCCCGGAACCCGATGGCATCAACGGATTCACGCAATTGAAAAGCCCTTATGGCGTATGGGGCGCCCTGGGGTCGATGGCGTCTGGGGAGACAATTCCCAGTTTCTGATCGGCACGTAGGGATCCGCTGTGACCGAGCCCGAAGCACTGAGTACGGCAAGTCCGCGATCCATCATTCCAGCGTTCCGCATATTTTTTGCATGACTGAAACTGCGTGGGGGAGTTCACACTGGGTTATGTTGATCCGCCCCATTGATGCCAGTTAACCCTTGCTGGCCGTCAGACCCGCGCGACCACGGAACGAAACCCGGGATTTTGGTCCGAAGAGGGAGCATAGAGCATGTTGATCCGATGGGTTAAAACGGGTGGCACGTCGCTAGCTCTGCTAGTCGCATTTTTAGCCCTACCAGGGTGCGGTAAGAAGTCTCCACTCCCGCTGGTTAAAACGACCGGCCAGCTTATGTATAAGGGGCAGCCTGTCGCGGATGCTTCTGTCATGCTTTCTCCACTGGAAGGGCAGCGGGCAGCCGTGGGAAAAACTGATGCCCAAGGCCGGTTTGAGCTGACAACCATGAACCCGAGAGACGGAGCCATGCCGGGAAAATATAAAATCGTGATTACCAAAGCGACTGCCGTTGAGGCCGCCGCCGATGCTGCGGAAATGCCGGACATCACAAAAGAGCAAGCCTTGGCCAAGCCCGCCCCAGCGGCAATTCCGGCAAAATACTCTAACCCTAACACGACACCTTTAGAATGTACAATCCCGCAATCGGGCCGGCATGATCTCGGCGTGCTTGAGTTGACAGATTGATCAAGCGTCACAGAGGCAAAAGACCTGGAGTAGCCCTTTTACCTAACGGCTCGCTGTGGTTGCGGGGGAATTTCCCCGGGGCCCAAGCCGCGTTCATCCCGCCAGGGGACGTCCTTCACCGATTGGATGTGCTC
>NZ_JACIYL010000424.1 GCF_014359955.1 Thermogutta sp.
TGCGAAGATTGGCCACTAGCCTGTACATCCGCTCGCGAATCACTTCCACGGCCGCAATGCGTCCCCGATTTTGCATACGTGCCGCAATAAAGCATGTTTTGCCGCCGGGCGCAGCCGCCAGGTCAAGAATCTCCTCGCCCGGCTGTGGGTCCAACACGTGGACGGCCAACATGCTGGAGAGGTCCTGAATGTACAGCCGTCCCTCGGCAAACGCCGGCGCATGACTGAGCACATCCCGCGTGGACGGTGGTGCCAGATAGGCTTCAGGCAACCACTCCACTTTTTTGAATGACACGGCCAGCTCGGCCAGTTCTCTTTCCAGTGCTGCCCGATCGCTTTTCAGAGTGTTGACCCGAAAACCAACAAATTTCGAGCCAACAAAGCTTGACAAGCAGCCTTCAAGGCATGCGTCTGGCACAATTTTTCTCAGCCGCGCGACAAACTGGGCCGGTAATTGGGAAACGGCCGATTCCAGGTCGTTCAGGCACGGAGAGGCCGGGGTGGTTCGTGAGTCAGGGGGTTTTCCTTCATCAGTATGGCCGTGCATCCCCTTCACTCGTCGAGCAGTTCGTAGAACACGTTGCGACGGCGGGGAACGTAACCGGCCTGCGAGATAAGCAGCCGCAGTTCCTGCTCTGACGTTCGGAAGTGGGTGCCCGCCGCAGCGACGACGTTTTCTTCGATCATCAAACTGCCCATATCGTTGGCGCCAAACCACAGCGAGAGCTGACCGATTCGCGCACCTTGTGTGACCCAGCTTGCCTGAATGTTGGGAATGTTATCCAGATACAGCCGCGCGACGGCAAGTGTCCGCAGGTAGTCGAAAGCGCCGTGTTTCGGAACGTGCTCCATCTCCGTGTTTTTGGGCTGGAACGTCCAGCAAATAAACGCCGTGAAGCCGCCCGTCTCATCTTGAAGATCACGAATCCGGCGAAAATGGGTGATGCGGTCGGCCAACGACTCCACGTGGCCGAACATCATGGTGGCCGTCCCGCGACCGCCCAAACGGTGCCAGGCGCGGCAAACGGCCAGCCAACCGTCGGTGTCGACCTTCGCGCGGGCCAGTTGTTTTCTCACGGAATCGACAAGGATCTCCGCCCCGCCGCCGGGCAAGCTCCCCAACCCTGCCTCCTTCAAACGGCCGAGAACCTCTTCCAGACTCAGTCGGGACATCCGAGCGAAGAAATAGATTTCCGGCGGGCTGAAACCGTGAATATTAATCTGCGGATATTTCGCCTTAATCGTCCGCAAGAGGTCCTCGTACCAATGGAGCGGGAGCTTCGGGTTGAGACCACCCTGCAAGAGGATTTGATCCCCTCCAAGCGCGAGAGTCTCCTCGATTTTTCGGAAGAGCGTCTCATAATCGATGACGTAGGCCTCGGAATCGCCAGGCTTGCGATAAAATGCACAAAATCGGCATCCAGCGACACAAACGTTCGTGTAGTTGATGTTCCGATCGATGTTGTACGTACGGTAGGGTTCGGGGTGAAGTCGCCGGGAAACCTCCCAGGCAGCTTCCCCAAGCTGGGAGAGATTTCCCTTTTCCAGAAGCGTCAGCGCTTCCTCGTCGCTCAATCGCTTGCCACCGACGGCCCGATCGAGAATCCGATCAACGGATGACCCGCAGCCGTCCGTTTGCCGGGACAAATCCGTACTTTGCCGCCAATCTGCCAAACAGGTCGAGGGATTCATGCTCTTTTGGACCCATCGTGAAATGGAGGTTTCTCGTCAGGTACTCGTAACACAACGTGTGGGGAAGCCCCAACTCTTCGGCAGCCTTCCTAGCAATGATATCCAGTACGGCCAGTCCTCGGTCCCGAGCAGCGGCGAAAATCCGGGCAATTTCCGTCCAGTCGCGGTCTGCCGGGCGTGCCACCCAAACGGCAAACACCAGAGGAAGTCCGGTCCAGGAGCACCATTCCGCCGCGAGATCGTGCGCGTAGGGAAGCGGCGGTTTCTTGACGGTCATCGCCCGATCACCAATCATCAGAACCGCGTCACAATCCAGGCTAGCAGGATCATCGCCCAGCCGCAACTCGCGCACCTCGGGAAAAACCCCGTATTTTTCTGCGAGAAGGATTCGCGAGACCGCAGCGCTGGTTCTCGAAGCAGCGTCCAATGCTAGTGTTTTGATCTGGTCCAGCGGAACGCGACTGAAAATGACCACGCTCCGGGCAAAATCCGCTGCCGCGATACACGCGTCCGAGAGCACGACGTAATCAGGGGAACGAAAGGCCTCGATGGCCGGTACGATGGCCACGTCCAGCTCTTCTGCAGCCAACTGCGACGCCAACCGACTGGGCACGTCGAAGGAAATTCGGGCCCAGGGACATAAGGCTGGCAACGCCCAAATGAGCGGCCTGGCATTGAGGTAAACAACACCCCCAACGCGGAGGGGCGATGTCCCAGCCAGCGACCGTTCTGAATCCTCTCGATGAAGCTCTGACATCTCTGCAGCAGTCGCGATAAAACCCTCGTTTTGAGCACCCCGTCACACCGTCACGCCATGGCGTCGAAGCGGGTGGTACGGTTTTTGATGGAATGAGCTTCGACGAAAGAATACGGCGGGCATTCTCGCAAGCTATGTTTTACTACGGAGGATGCTCTGGCAGATGGCGAACGGGACAGAAAATCTACGTTAGCACAGCAGCCTGGTAAGTCAACATTGGCTGGAGCTTGGATAGTTCCTCAACAAAAGGCGGAGCCGGAGATGGGAATGACGCCGCTCACTGGGCAATCAGCCGGCCAGCATTCATCGGACGACCGCAAATTCGACGAGCTCGTGGAACGCCTGCACCGTCTAGTCGGCGCACGGGCGGCAACCGTGGAAGAAGCGAGACCGCCGCAACGCGAATCACCCCGAATGGACGCGTTATCGTCAAAATCCTTGGAAGAGTGGGCGGAAACGGAATTCGTGCCGGTCGAGCCGGATACCCTGGAAGAGGCCCAGCTTACCGAAAGCGAGGTTGAAGCCCTGATCTTGAAGTTTCTGCTCAACACTGGCGACGCCACGGGACGTCAGATCGCCGATCAGGTGAAACTCCCGTTCAAAATCATCGATCCTCTGATGCGCCGGATGAAGGGCGATCGCCTGGTCGTTCATCGGTCCGATGCCCCCATGAACGACTATGTGTACGAACTAACGGAGCTCGGCCGGGAACGGGCCAGGCGTTATGCCGAGCATTGCACCTATTTTGGCGCGGCCCCCGTCTCCCTGAGAGACTACGTGGCCAGTGTCGCCGTGCAGTCCATGACGAAACAGCGTCCGACCCAGGACGATCTGCGCCGCGCCCTGGAAGGCCTCGTCATCAGCGAGGAGATGCTTAACCGGCTGGGACCGGCAGTCAACTCCGGTCGTGGACTCTTTCTCTACGGGGCACCCGGAAACGGCAAAACGACAATCGCCGAGCGGGTGACGGCTGCGTTTGGGCCTTACATCTGGATACCCCGGGCGATCGGCGTGGACGGAGAGATTATTCGGGTGTTTGACCCGGTGAATCATTTCGAGGTGCCGCTTCCCGACCCGGAGGGGCTTTTGGACACCCGGCACATCGACAGGCGTTGGGTTCGCATCCGACGACCTACGATCGTCGCCGGGGGCGAATTGACGATGTCCGCTCTCGAGGTTACCCTCAACACCTCAACGGGGATCTGCGAGGCCCCTCTTCAGATGAAGAGCAACTGTGGAACGCTTGTCATCGACGACTTTGGTCGTCAGAGAATGCCTATCCAGGAACTCCTCAATCGCTGGATTGTCCCGTTGGAGCGTCGATACGACTTCCTGAACCTTCCCAACGGGAAAAAGATCACCGTGCCGTTCGACCAGCTCATCATCTTTTCCACGAACCTCGAACCCCGGGAACTGGTAGACGAA
>NZ_JACIYL010000425.1 GCF_014359955.1 Thermogutta sp.
GATATCGCAATTGTAAAGCCATACTTCGCCGTCTTTCACCCGGGCAAAGGCTTCCTCAATGGAAACTTTTCCGTTGCGGAGACTTTTCACCTCGCTCCCCAAAAGGGCGATGCCACACTCGAGGGTATCGAGGATTTCGTAGTCTCGCTTGGCGCGTCGATTCTGCGTCACGACGCGTTCGTTGTTGTGTTCGGAATCAGTCGGTTTCTTGCCCTTTGCCATGATTTTTTCCGGAACAACAGGAAGCCCTCAACCCTGGTCCACAACCTGCCGGGGATTATCGCCAATGTGCCGCTCGCATCTGCGCACGGCAAGAGCGGCGTCTGTCCGAACCTGTCGATCACGCCCCCGTCTGGCGCCGCGTCACTTCAGCCCGGGGTATTTCAGTAGATCGAGCAAATACTGCCCGTAACTGTTATTGTAGCGACGAGCGAGCCGTTCGAGTTGCGCGGCGTCGATGAATCCCTTGCGATAGGCAACTTCTTCAAGGCAGGCGATTTTAAGCCCCTGGCGATGCTCGATGGTCTCCACGAAATTGGACGCCTCCAGGAGCGATTCGTGCGTCCCCGTGTCAAGCCAGGCAAAACCGCGGCCGAGAATCTCCACGTGGAGGCGTCCTCGCTCGAGATAGATCTGGTTGACGTCGGTGATTTCCAACTCGCCACGAGCACTGGGCTTAAGGTGAGCCGCGATCTCCACGACGTCGTTGTCATAAAAGTACAATCCGGTGACCGCGTAGTTCGAACGCGGCTCTTTGGGCTTCTCCACGATTCGAACGGGTCGGCCTTGCTCGTCCAGTTCCACCACCCCGTATCGTTGCGGGTCTTTGACGAGATAGGCAAAGACCGTGGCGCCTTCCGGGCGGGAGGCCGCCCGCGTAAGCATCGCCTGGAATCCCTGCCCGTAGAAAATGTTGTCGCCCAGCACCATGGCCACGTGATCTGGCCCGATAAAGTCTCGCCCGATTATGAATGCCTGGGCCAATCCTTCGGGCTTGGGTTGCACAGCATAGCGGATGGAGATGCCCAAATCGGACCCATCCCCCAGCAAACGCTGAAACAGAGGGGTATCCTCGGGGGTGGAAATGAGCAGGATGTCGCGAATCCCGGCGAGCATGAGGGTGGAAAGCGGGTAATACACCATCGGCTTGTCGTAGATTGGCAGGAGTTGTTTGCTCACTGCCCGGGTCAGGGGATGCAATCGCGTGCCCGCGCCACCTGCCAAAACAATCCCCTTTTTGCAGTAAATGGTCATGAGAAGCCCTCCGCAAAACTGCACGTCAGTCCTGGGAAACGCCTTGCTCGCTTTTGAGCCGCCCCAGTCCGAGACGCTCCCGCCGATATTTCCCCGAAGTCACCCTCTCCACCCAGGCGGTGTTTTCGAGGTACCAGCGGACGGTGCGTTCGAGTCCTGTCTCAAATGTCTCCTGCGGTTCCCAGCCCAATTCGCGGCGAATCTTGCTGGCATCAATGGCATAACGCCGGTCGTGGCCGGGGCGATCCTGAACAAACGTGATCAATTGGGAGCACGGTCGATGGGGTAAATCCGGGCGGAGGCGATCCACGATCTCGCAAATCGCGTGCACGACCTGCAGGTTGGTCCGCTCGCAGTTGCCGCCGATGTTGTACTCGCTCCCCGGCCTGGCCTTTTTCAACACCAGCCGCAACGCCCGACAGTGGTCTTCCACGTACAGCCAATCGCGAATATTCTGTCCATCGCCATAGACGGGCAGCGGTTTGCCTTCCACGGCGTTGAGAATCATCAGGGGAATGAGCTTTTCCGGAAACTGATAGGGGCCGTAGTTATTGGAGCAATTGGTCACCAGCACCGGCAGTCCGTAAGTGTGGTGATAAGCCCGGGCGAAGTGATCGGCCGCCGCTTTGGAAGCTGAATAGGGCGAATTCGGTGCGTACGGCGTGTCTTCGGTGAAGTATCCCGTGGGACCAAGCGAACCATAAACCTCGTCGGTGGAAACATGGAGGAAACGGAAGCGTTCCTTCTCATCGGCGGGCAGGCCACTCCAGTAATCACGGGCGGCTTCCAGAAGCCGGAACGTGCCCACCACATTGGTCTGAACAAATTCCGCAGGTCCGTCAATGGAACGATCCACGTGCGATTCGGCCGCAAAATTCACAATCGCCCACGGCCGAAATTCCTCCAGGAGTTGCCGCACCATGGGACCGTCGCAGATGTCCCCCTGCACAAACACGTGGCGAGGATCCTCCAGGACATCCGCCAGAGAATCGAGATTGCCGGCGTATGTGAGTTTGTCCAAGTTGACGAGTCGTCCCGGCTCTTCCCGGAGCCAGTACCGAACGAAATTACTCCCGATAAATCCAGCCCCCCCTGTGACGAGAATGGTGTCCATCGTGCCGGGTCCCCTTGAAAAGCGCCTGGTTGCCGTAACTTTTAAGCAGTGAACGGACTAAAAGGCTCGCTCTCTTTATATAGCTTAATCCGCCTGCCATTTCTACCGAGTGCCACGGAAACGCCTACCCCCTTTCCCTGGTATTTTTGCCACCTTCCGTGACAGGCATTCCATAACAATCTACAATCGAAATAAGCACTAAGTGGAAATCTGCTAGCAAAAATTGGCGTTTTCCGGTTTTCTGGCGGTAAGCACGACTCCAACTCGAAGACGGCGTTCATAGAGGAGCTGACGATGATTTCCAGGCGAGTGGTGATCGTGGGCGGAGTGGCCGGCGGGGCCTCCTGCGCTGCCCGACTGCGACGATTGGACGAAAACGCTGAGATTTATGTGTTCGAACGCGGCGGCTTTGTGTCTTTCGCAAATTGCGGTTTGCCGTACTACATTGGGGGGGTTATCTCCCCTCGGGAAAGATTGCTCGTCGCGTCGCCGGAGCGCTTCAGGGACTATTTCAACGTGGAGGTCCGGGTCAATCACGAAGTCACCCGCATCGACCGCGAGAATCGGCTTGTGGAGGTCCGCAACCGCCAAACCGGAGCCCGCTTCACCCGGCCTTACGACGCCCTTGTCCTGTCTCCGGGAGCTCGGCCCATTGTCCCTGATGTTCCCGGCGTCGATCTGCCAGGGGTCTTCACACTTCGACTCCTCGAGGACGCAGAGCGTATCTATCGGTGGCTTCAGGACAGACATGTGACCCGGGCGGTTGTGGTGGGGGCGGGCTACATCGGCCTGGAGATGGTGGAAAATCTTGTCCATCGCAATATCACCGTCACGGTCGTGGAAGCCGCGCCGCAGATTCTTCCGGGTTTTGATCCGGAGATGGTCGTGCCCATCTACGACAAACTGGCCGCCCACGACGTGCGTCTCCTTCTTGGGCAGCCCCTCCAGGCCATCGAGCCTGACGGTTCCCAGCTTCTGGTGACGGCGGGTGGTGAAAAAATCGACTGTGGGGCGGTGATTCTGAGCGTTGGCGTTCGTCCGGATGTCACTCTGGCCCAGGAGGCCGGTCTGGAAATAGGCTCCCTGGGTGGTATCCGCGTCAACGAGCACATGCAAACCAGCGACCCGACCATCTGGGCGGTGGGAGACGCAGTCGAGGTCAGGGATTTGGTCACCGGCCAGCCAACCTGGGTACCGCTCGCGGGGCCTGCTTCTCGACAGGCGCGAGTGGCCGCTGACAACATTTGCGGCCGTCCCAGCCGCTTCCCGGGGGCATTGGGAACCGCCTTTGTTCGGGTTTTCGGTGTGGACATTGCCAAGACGGGACTTACCGAAAAAGCCGCTCAGCGGGCCGGGATCCCCTATCAAAAAAGCTTCACCCATTCCGCCAGTCACGCCACCTACTATCCGGGCGCCAAGCCGATCACCATCAAACTCCTTTTTGATCCCCAGGACGGTCGTATTCTCGGCGCCCAAGCGGTTGGTAGCGAA
>NZ_JACIYL010000426.1 GCF_014359955.1 Thermogutta sp.
ATAGCCTGCCATGCGCACACGTCGCTGGTGTGCCGGGGTGTTGCTATCCCGTAGAATCGACCATTCACTGGATCCAGGACAGGCCAGCGGGGCAACTGCCGCACTGATCGCCAGCCGGCCTGCTCGCCACGTGCTCATTGTAATCTACCGGACTTTCCGAGTGGCTCGCAATTGCCACTCAACACTGTGGGGCGAGGGGGCGGACCCGTGCTCCGAAACCCCCTTCGATTGGGGCAGTCGAATTGAGTAGAATTGGACAATCAAGCTAAACGGTCAGAATCCAAAAGGAGTCTGCGAATGTCGAGGTGGAAAGGACTTGAAAGGATTGTCCGAGAGCAGGAGCCGCTGGCCATGCACACGTGGCTGGGGGTTGGGGGACCGGCGGAATTTTACGCCCAGCCACGCAACCAGGACGAATTGATCGATATTGTCCAGCGGGCAAACCAGGAAAACATCCCTGTGCGCATCCTTGGTAACGGTTGCAATGTCCTGATTCGGGACGAGGGAGTCCCCGGGCTGGTCATCCATCTCGATCATCCCGCTTTTGCGGACATTCGGGTCGTGGAAAATTCGGTATTGGCCGGAGGTGGGGCGAGTTTGCCAAAGTTGGTCACCACCTCCGTGCACGAAGGACTGGCCGGTCTGGAAGTCCTTACGGCAATCCCGGGCACGGTAGG
The DNA here is from genome assembly GCF_014359955.1 of Thermogutta sp. GTDB lineage: Bacteria > Planctomycetota > Planctomycetia > Pirellulales > Thermoguttaceae > Thermogutta. The sequence continues at coordinate 678 of NZ_JACIYL010000426.1, forward strand.
GGGAGCAGTCCGCGGGAACGTGGGAGCCCATGGCGGGGATATCGGCCAATGGGTCGCAGAGGTGACGGTTGTCACCCATGGAGGGGAGATCGTGGTCCGCCCACGCAATGAGATTGTTTTCGGTTACCGCCGAACCAGCCTTGATGACCTGGTCATCCTCCAGGTGCGGTTCGAGCTGCAACCGGAGGAACCCCGCGAACTGGCACGACGACTTCAAAAACTCTGGATTGTGCGCCGTGCTGCCCAGCCGCTGGGACACCAGGCGTCCGTCCGGGTCTTTCGAGATCCGCGGGGGACCGCCGCGTCCGAACTGATCGAGGCCGCTGGTCTTAAAGGCACGCGAATCGGCGGGGCTGTGGTCTCTGACCGAAACGCCAATTTCATTGTTGCCGAACCGGGTTGTACCACGGCCGATATTCTCCGATTGATCGATCTCATCCGAACACAGGTTTCCAATCGCCTGGGCGTTAATCTCGAACTGGAGTTGGAAATCTGGTAGGGTGGTTTTGCTCCGGGCTGTGCTCGCCTGATCATTTTCCGACACGCCCCCGCGGTCGGCGTTCACAGGCACTTTGCGCGACTTCTGTGACGATTGTTCTTGAAACACGACCATCAACGTCTCTGGTCAAGTCCTGTATATCGTGCAGCCGAATGACGTGTGGGGAGGTTCTGCGCGCGGGGCCGGTCATCCTGTCCGGCTTTTATGGGAAAATCGACTTCGTTGAAAGCCACAATGGCCAGATCAAAACCGAAAAAAGGGCAAGCGAACGAGTCTGAGCGCCATAGTTCCCCAATGGTGCGCGGGGTTCGCTGGTTGGCTGTCTGGGGATTCCTGGGCGTGCTGGCCTTCATTGCAACACGAATTTTGTGGGACGGACACCGAGACGCGTTGCTTGCCGATCCGCGATTTCACCTAGTTCCCGAAGAGATTGAAGTGGGCTCCCTTCCGCCGTGGATTCACCAGGACCCTCGACCCGAGTTCCTTCTGGATGCCGCTCAAGGTGGGGCACTCTCCCTCGCTGATCGGGACTGCTTGGAGAAGCTCGTCACCGCCATTGAAAAGCATCCGTGGGTGAGTCGTGTCGCCCGGGCGGAGAAGCGTTTTCCCGGGGGAGTGGTTGTACAACTGGAATGGCGGCGACCCGTGGCGATGGTCCGCGTTCCAGGAGGGCTTCTGCCCGTCGACGAGACCGGGGTTCTCTTGCCCACGCGCGACTTCACCCCACTGGAAGCCTCTCGATACCCACGAATTGAGGGTGTCGAATCGGTACCGCGAGGACCCGCGGGCACTCCCTGGGCAGATCCTCTCGTGAAACACGGGGCGAGTCTTGCTGCTCGCCTGCTTCCCGTGTGGGCCAAGTACCAGTTTCGATCGATCATGCCACTGCAGGAAAGCTCTGGGGCCCGGGATCCTCAATTCCAGATCCTAACAAGAGAAGGCAGTGTTATCCTGTGGGGTGATGTAGGAAACGGGGGGACGGACGACGCGCGAACCGTGAAGAAGTTGCAATGGCTTGAAGAATACTATCGCGAGCATGGCTCCTTTGCGGGGCTGGACGGTCCGTTGGTCATCGATCTGCGTTCGGCCAAGCCCCAAATCAAGGCCAGAGATTCAGTCCCGTGATGATCGCCGGGGTGACCGTCAGGCGGCGGTACCCCTTGGCACGGGAATAGTTCCCCGCTAAATTAAGCTTTTCCGGAACGTTACGAAGCCCGCGCGAGATCAGTCTTCCTGCACCCCGCAAGTTAGATGTGAAATTTTTGGTGCGTCGCGTCGGGTGGCCTTTTGGAAGTTCCCGTTTGTCCCAGGATCAGGTGCGAACGGGGGACATCATGAGGAAGAAACTGGCCGTGATAAAAAGCTATCTGGCGAAACCCGGTTCGTTGAAGCCGAAGTGGTATGTTGTGGATGCGACCGACAAGGTGGTCGGTCGACTGGCGTCCGATATTGCCACAATTTTGATGGGGAAACATCGGCCGACTTATACCCCCCACGTGGACACAGGGGATTACGTCATCGTCACAAATGCCGAAAAAGTGGTATTCACCGGCAAGAAGTGGGAGCAGAAAGAGTACACCTGGTACACGGGGTTTCCTGGACTGCGCTCAGAGACGGCGGCCGAGCGAAAGGAAAGGAAGCCCGAAATGATCCTCTACGAGGCGGTTCGCCGAATGCTTCCGAAGAATCGGCTTGCCAAAAAGATGCTACGCAAGCTCAAGATTTATGCCGGGCCGGAACATCCCCATCAGGCTCAGCAGCCCACGCCGATCGAACTCGGTGTCAAACAAAAAGGGCGATTTCGTCGATTTTTGCCGGTGTAACTCTGGTGATCAGCAAGGCGATATTCATCGACTTGAGGAATCAACTCGACGGGTTAAAAAGATATGGTGAAGAAAGTCGTCATTGAGGGCAAAGGGACGAACGATTTTCTGGGAACCGGACGTCGCAAGGCGACGGCTGTGGCCCGGGCAAGGATTCGGCCTGGGCAGGGGCGGATCGCTGTCAACGGCCGGGCCCTGGAAGATTACTTCCCCAACGAGCTGTATCAGAAGCGGGTGCTTCAACCATTGGAGCTCACCGGCCGTCTGGAGAGCGTGGATGTCATTCTTCGCGTGGCAGGCGGTGGGATTTCGGGCCAGGCGGATGCGTGCAAACTGGCCATCGCTCGCGCCCTTCTTCGGATGGACCCCGAGTTGCGGCAGACGCTCCGTGACGCAGGACTGTTGACCGCGGATGGCCGGAAGAAGGAACGGAAGAAGTACGGCCTTCATGGTGCCCGTCGCGGAACGCAATTCTCCAAACGGTGAGTCGCAGCTGGCCACCGTTCTGCCGCCCCAGGCTTTCTCAAGAAAATTTTCTCAACTGCCGAACCTTCCGCTCATTGTAGCGTAGAGTATAAAAGCATAGCCCACCTCCTTCGACGATCGGCCGCGCTGGCCCCCACCGGTGCGGCCGATTTCGTTTTTTTCACCCCGCCCCAGCCGGTCGCCAGTCTCATTTGCTTGACGCCGACGGCTTTCCCTCTGCAAAAAGTGCCGAGGCGCCTCCGGGGCAAAACGCTTTCCCTGCTACTTCGTGGGGTTAACGAGAATCCCCATGAAGGGGGCATGGTGGTGATAAGGCTTGACAAGGATGTCCAAATCGCCGTCACCATCGACGTCTGCCAGACGCCCTT
>NZ_JACIYL010000427.1 GCF_014359955.1 Thermogutta sp.
ATCGCCGCACTCCATATGGAGTGCGGGGCTTTAGCCCCGCTTTCGGCGCGGGACTTCAGTCCCCGCCAAAACACAATGGATGATCGAACGTTGAGCGGCGGACGTGACAAGCACGTCCCTCCGAAAGGTCGGAGGGGCACGCTTGTCGTGCCCGGGGAAGGGGATGGCTCATCCATCGGTGTTCATCGGACCCGACAAGCGGGTCCCTCCAGATGCGGACCTGACAAGCAGGTCCCTCCGATGTGCGGACCCGACAAGCGGGTCCCTCCGAAAAAAACTGTCGCTCCTTGCCGCTTGCACCGGCAACCGTGATAATCAGCGTGTCGTGCAGTGTTCGGTTATAGGATGACTCTCCAGAGACGATCTTTGGTGGGAGTTCTTTCCATGCTCGCCGTCGGGAAAACGCACCTCGTGAAGTTTGGTAATTTAGCGGCTCTGGTCTGTGCGGTAGGGACGTTTGCTTTCATCGCTGAATCGGGAGATCTGTTCGCCAACGAAGGGCCGGCAGGTCGGCCCCCGGCCGTTCCTCTGGTGGTCCACGATCCCTACTTCAGCATCTGGTCGTTCACCGATTACCTGGCTGAGGACTGGCCCCGGCACTGGACCGGTCGCATCCACGCCCTGTGCAGCCTCATCCGGATCGATGGTAAGGCCTACCGGTTGATGGGAACACCCCAGCTTGATATTCCCGCGCTGCCCCAGAAAAACCTCACCGTGCTCCCCACGCGGACCATTTACGAGTGGGAAACGCCGCAGATCGGCGTACGGCTGACTTTTCTCACGCCCGTGCTGCCGCACGACCTCAATCTCCTGTCCCGCCCGGTGACCTATCTCATTTGGGAAGTCTGGTCCCGCGACGGAGCCTCCCACGAAGTGGAGCTTTACTACGACAACTCGGCCGAGCTGGCCGTCAATACGCCCGACCAGGTGGTCATCTGGGAGCGCGGCCAGGCTGGCTCGCTGGTGTGGATGCGGATCGGGACACTCGAGCAACCGATATTGCAGAAGAAAGGTGACGACCTGCGGATCGATTGGGGTTACGCATACACGGCGGCTCCGCAGAGTGAAGACCTTCGCACGGTGATGACCGATCACGAATCCGCACGCCGGGGATTCGTGCAAAGTGGAACAGTTCCCGGCCGTGACGATCCTCCCGAACCGCGAGCCGCTCAGGATCGCTGGCCGGTGGCGGCGTGCGCCTGGCGTCTCGGGTCAGTGGGCGCCCAGCCCCAATCCCGCCACGTCCTGCTGGCGTATGATGATATCCTTTCCATCGAATACCTGGGCCAGCGACTGCGTCCTTACTGGAGGAAATACTTCGCGCATATCGGCGACGTGCTGGTTCAGGCAGAAAAAGATTTGCCGCGGCTTGTGGATGCCTGCGAAGAATTTGACCACCACCTGATGAAAGATGCGGAAAAGATCGGCGGTCGGGGATACGCGAATCTTATCGCGCTGGCCTATCGACATACGCTGGGCGCCCACAAGCTGACGTTGGGTCCCCAGGGTGAACCGATGCTGTTTTCCAAGGAGTGCTTCAGCAATGGCTGCATCGCCACGGTGGATGTCACCTATCCCGCGTCTCCGTTTTTTATGCTGTTCAATAACGAGCTTCTCAAGGCAACCCTCACGCCGGTTCTGGAATACGCGGCCAGCCCACGGTGGAAATTCCCCTTTGCACCGCACGATCTGGGAACATATCCCCTGGCCAACGGGCAGGTCTACGGGGGAGGCGAAACAAGCGAAGAGCACCAGATGCCCGTGGAGGAATCGGCCAATCTCCTCATCCTGGCCTGTGTTGTTTCCCGCCTGGATGGGAACACCCATTATGCCGAAAAATACTGGCCCCTCCTCCAGCGCTGGGCGGAATATCTGGAAGAAAAAGGCTTCGATCCCGAGAATCAACTCTGTACGGATGATTTCACCGGCCCGCTGGCCCACAACTGTAATCTTTCCGCCAAAGCCACCCTCGCCTTGGCGTGCTATGCCGACATGTGTCACCGGGCGGGCAAAGAGGAGCCATCGGCAAAGTACCGCAAACTGGCCGAAGATTTCGCCGCCAAATGGATCCAGGCCGCCGACGACGGTGACCACTACCGTCTGGCGTTTGACAAACCGGGCACCTGGAGCCAGAAGTACAATCTCGTGTGGGACAAACTTCTCAACCTCAACGTCTTTCCCGGGGAAGTTCGCCAGAAAGAGGTCGCCTTCTACAAGCGGCAACTCCAGCCCTACGGCCTGCCGCTGGACAATCGGGCCCTCTTCACCAAAACGGATTGGACGGTGTGGACGGCAACACTCGCCGATTCGCGCGAGGATTTTGACGCCCTCATGAATCCTCTGTACCGTTTTATCGACGAAACGCCGGACCGCGTCCCGCTCACCGACTGGTACTGGACGAATAACGCGCGGCTGCGCGGATTTCGAGCCCGACCGGTGATTGGCGGCGTCTTCATCAAGTTTCTGGAATATCCCGACCTGTGGAAAAAGTGGAGCACAACGGCTGAGCAATAGCCTGGCATCGCTGGCAACGGACTGCGAATGGAGCCGTCTGCTTGCCTCAATCACCCACGGCGGTCAGGATCACACCTGGGCAGCAAAAGATCAGCCGCCGCCCAGTAGATGAGCTTTGCCGCGAGGAAGTCCGGGGCTATCATGCCGGGAATGGGTGCCAGTTCCACGACATCCATCACCGGTATCCGTGCGGCCGCTTCGGCAATGGTGCGAATGATCTCCAGCAACTCGTGCCACAACAGGCCGCCCGGTTCCGGGGTTCCCACCGCCGGCATGATGGAGGGATCCAGTCCGTCCAGATCGATGGTCAGGTAAACTGTCTTGCCGCTCACAAAATCGCGCAGGGCGTTCACCCCGGATGGTCCCCACTGCTCTCGAAAGAACGTTTGAATGTTGCTGGCCGTCGGGCAAAACTCCGCCTCTTCTTTGGAAATATTGCGAATACCAATTTGAAAGACGGGACACACCTCGGCGATCCGTCGCGCGGCGCAGGCGTGATTAAACGGTGAGCCTTCAAACTCATCGCGAAGATCGGCGTGGGCATCGACCTGGACACACACCAGGCCGCCAGCGTCCACAACGCGAGCCAAGCCTCGTGCGACGCCGGCGGAAATACTGTGCTCCCCGCCCAGAACCACGAGCAATTCGGGCGAAGGCGGCTGGAAAAACACCGTTTCCACAGCAGCGGCCAGCCGGTTGATCATGGCCTCGGGAGTGCTCACCGTAATGTCCATCGGGGGCAGAGTGGCGAATCCCAGACTTTCGGCCGGCTCGCAGCCATGGCGATGGTCATAGAGTTCCACCTGCCGCGAAGCCGAGAGAATGGCCATCGGTCCGTTGCGGGTGCCCGCCCCGTAGGTCGTCGTCGCTTCATAGGGGACGGGCAAAACCCACACCCGGGCCGTTGTGGGATCCGCCAGTTCTTCCGGAAGTCCCAAAAAATTCAAATTCGGTTGACACAATTCGTGGGGAATCATCGGATACCGCCTTCGCTGGTCCTTTCGTACAGTGAGCACGGGACGAAGACTGATTTCTGGCTGGAAAAAAGCCCAAAAAGTATCATTCTCGCCGGGTGGATCCGTTTTTTGGAGGTAGGTCTCCCGATGGGACGTGATTGTCGGGTCCGCCTCCTGGAGGGACCTGCTCGTCGGGTCCGTTTTTTTCGGAGGGACCCGCTTGTCGGGTCCGACGCATACCGATTGATGACCCATCCCTCTTCACCGGGCACGACAAGCGTGCCCCTCCGGTGGGTCTATCGGAGGGACCTGCTTGTCACGTCCGTTTTTCTCGGAGGGACCTGCTTGTCAGGTCCGTCCTTCGGAGGGACGT
>NZ_JACIYL010000428.1 GCF_014359955.1 Thermogutta sp.
ATCGGCCTCCGCACAACGGGCGCACTGGGCGATTATGCTCCTCAATGAGCAGCCGAGCGTTTCCACGCTTCTCTTAGTCATCGCCAGTGCGGGTGTGCTCGGGCCGCTCGTGGAAGAAATCGTATTCCGTCTTTTTGTTCAGGGATGGCTTCATGGGCACGAACTCCGCTGGCAGCGTCTCCGCAGTCGTCTCCGACGATTCGGCCGAGACCGCATGACCGCGGCAAGTGATGAGTTCGGAACGCTCAGATTTCGGCCGACATTCCGAAAACGCTGGGTTCCAGTCGGAGCTATGTCGGTCGCCCTTTCCGCATCCGTGTTCGCACTCCTCCATGCCCGATCCACCGACAATGTTCCCGCTCCGGAGACGATCCAACTGCTCCTCTGGGGACGCACGTTCGCCTACGTCCTGTTTCTCGTGTTTTTTTTCGCCTTTGTCGCACAACGGAATCCCTCCCTGTGGAGACAGCTAGGCCTGGTGCGGTCTTCCATTCTCTCAGATGTGGCCGTGGGACTGGGCTGGTTTGCTGCTGCGGCGCTGCCGATCTACGGTGTCCAGTTTTTTCTTTCCAGCATTGTCCCCGAGCCCATCGTGGTGGATCCGTTGACGATTCTCGGGGTGGGGATCATTCTCGGCGCTCTGTATGCGCGGACTGGCCGTCTTTTGCCGAGCGTTGTGTTTCACATGAGTCTCAATCTGACCAGTCTGCTGCTGGCGTGGCTGGTTGTGCAGTTTCAGTAGGACACATCCATGATACCCACAACGCACGACGACCGTGGCAGGTTCGTGACGGCGACACTCGGCGATTGTTCCACATCCTATATAGGGTGGAGATTATTCAGACACCCACGGCAACGGGTGTTTTCATGAGGACAAACCGTTACAATCGATGGGGTAAAGATGACACATTGGTTTATGCTGTGGGAGTCAGGCAATGCGCAAGTCACCTTGGAATTCCTTTCGACTGAGTTCGGTGTGGTTGCTCTCTATTTTGGTCCTTTGTGCTGGAGGCTGGTGGCTGGGTTACCACTGGCACGATTTTCCTCCCGCTGCACGGGCGGAAGGGGCTGCCGCTGATACGCAAGTTGATGCCCGAATCGGTGTTATCGATCTTCCCGCCGTGATGCAACGAATTCCCGAATTACGTGCCGAATTGACGGAGCTTCAGAGCGATGTGCAGCGGGCACAATCGCAGTTTCAGAAGCGACAGTCTGAACTTCTGTCGCTGCAAAAAGAATTGCAAACGCTCTCCCCGGAAAGTCAGGAGTTTCAACAGCGCCAGCAGACGCTACAGCAGCAAATGAGCCAACTCCAAACGGAAATGCAATTGCAGCAGCAACAGTTTTTCGAACGGGAGCGAAAGGCGTATCTCTCGGCTCTTGGCCGAATCGACGAGGCTGTGCAAAAAGTAGCCCGTGCCAAAGGACTGGTCATCGTCCTGAAACAATCCCGGCCTCCCGCTGCCACGTCTAACCCGCAGGAGCTTCTGTCCTACCTCGCGCGGGAAGTGATCTGGGCGGAACCCCAGCTCGATATCACAGACGATGTCATCCGGGAATTGCTGGGACCTGTGCAAAAATGAAAAGCAGGTTGATCGCCTCGCCATTCGGCAAGAGACGTCACTTCACAGAAACATCCTCTGGAATCCCCAGCGTCTCATAGAGGTGGCGTCGTCCCTCTTTGTCCGTCTCCAGGGTTTTTCGGGCATAAGAGGCAACCTGCTCGGCAAATTCACGTGGCACCACTATTACCCCATCACCGTCACCTGCAACCACGTCGCCGGGCCGTACGAGCACCCCGCCTACCTCCACGGGGCGATTGACCGACTCGATTAGGTTTCTGCCCGGACGTACCCCGCGCCCCGGTCCACGGAAATAAAGGGGGACTTTTTCGAGGGCAATTTCGTCGAGATCCCGGGCGGTGGCATCGGTGACAACGGCCACACAGCCGCGTCTCTTCCACCCCAGGATGTTGTTCGAGCCGATTGTCCCTACGTCTGCTTTGTCCGCGTCATCGATCACCACGACAGTCCCCGGCCGGATCAACGAGACGAAAGGTTCTGGTGAAAGATTTTGATACCAGTTACCCATCCACTTGTCGAACTGCTCAGGAGAAAGGGGCCCGGTGGCGGGCAAGTTGCTGGGGACATAGCGAACCGTGACGGCAATTCCCACGAATCGATGGCGCAGCTCCACCGGGTCTTTCCATGCGGGATGGATCTCTGGCGACATCAGTCCGACATTGCGGAGCCCTATCTGATCCATGGCATCACAAATGTCGGCGACACGGAGGCCTTCGAAGAGTTTCAAGATTCTTGCGTCTTCTTCCTCCGAATACACCGGTGTTTGCAAGAACGATTTACCTTTTCGAAGTTCTTCAATCGTGGGTTGGGACCCGCTTGCGGAGGCCATCTCCCCTGCCGCCGCCGGGAAAAGGAAAACGTCGGTGGCCATGTTCCCCCAAGCGAGCATCATGGCCGTCGCGATTCCACCCAGTAACCGGACTACTGCAATCCTGTGATTTCGCATCATTCCACCTCCGCGGGCTGCGCTCTTGTCGAGTCTGCCAGTGTCCATTTCCATTTAACCCAATCGAAACGACCCTATTGGGATGGATTTCTCGTCGGGGGTGGGGCGGCTTGAGGGATGGGTGCCGGTCTTGCAGCCGGAGGTGGCGACGGTATTGGCGAAGCAGCGGGTTCGTTTTGTGGGCTGCCGGCAACGGCCGCGCCTGGAGCAGGTGCCTCCGGAGCTTTGGAAACGCCCTTTCTCGCAGGACGCGGTCCTACGGGAATCGTTTCGCCATAAGTTGGTTCCGGAATCACCTCCAGGATTTTCTCAATGATTTGATCAACATCGACACCCTCGGCATCGGCATTGAAATTCGTAAAGATCCGGTGCCGCAGGACGGGAAACGCCATCGCACGGATATCGTCGGCAGTAACAGCAAACCGCCCATGAAGAATGGCGCGTGCTTTGGCCGTCAGAATGAGATTCTGCGCTGCCCGCGGACCGGCTCCCCATGCCAACCACTTTTTCACGAAGTCTGGACTGGGGGGATCTTTAGGGCGAGTGGCGCGAACCAGGTCCACCGCGTAATCGACCATGTGCTGAGAGGCGGGAACCTGACGCACCAGCTGCTGAATCCACAGGATATCCCGCCCGGTGAGTACCGGTTGGATTTCATGTCTCACAGTCTGGGTGGTGGCCATGACAATTTCCCGCTCCTCTGCCCGAGTGGGATAGGTGATGTTGATGGACAGCATGAAGCGGTCCAGTTGGGCCTCAGGAAGCGGGTAGGTTCCCTCCTGCTCAATGGGGTTTTGCGTGGCCATCACGAAGAACGGTTGCTCCAGTGGGTAAGTCTTTCCACCCACCGTCACTTCATACTCCTGCATCGCCTGGAGGAGAGCCGCCTGTGTCTTGGGTGGAGTTCGGTTAATCTCGTCGGCCAGAACGATATTGGCAAAAATCGGTCCATGCACAAATCGAAAACTTCGCTTTCCGGTCGTCGGATCGACGTCAATGATTTCCGTTCCCGTGATGTCGCTCGGCATCAGGTCGGGTGTGAACTGAATCCGACTGAATTTCAGGTGCATGGCCTTGGCCAGTGTGGAGACGGTCAGCGTTTTGGCGAGGCCGGGCACCCCAATTGTGAGGCAATGCCCACGGGCAAAGATGCAGATGATCATTTGTTCGATCATTTCATCCTGCCCGATAATAACTTTGTGTACTTCCTTTAAGAGTAGTTCCCGCGCGTGCGCCACGCGACGGACGGCTTCCTCAGGTGACATTTGAGAAGTTGTGGCGGAGTGTGTCTGGGACATGGT
>NZ_JACIYL010000429.1 GCF_014359955.1 Thermogutta sp.
GGAGGCCGCCAGATCGAAAATTCTTTGCCGGTACGGGACCGTATCCGGATCTGGCGATCCGCGAAGGGCGTTGGAAACTCCTTTGCGAGTATGATGGTTCCCGCCCGGAGCTGTACGACCTGGAGGCCGATCCTGGGGAAACGAAGAATCTGGCCGACCAGCAGGGCCAGGTGGTTTCCTCGCTCCGAGAAAAACTGGTTGCATGGCACACAAGTATGCCGCAGGACAACGGGCCAAAACTCGGGGAGGAGGACCTCCGCCGAAACCGCAATCGCTGAAGGGGAAGAAGCCCGGATTAGTGAAACCGGTTTTTGGGCACTGTTCATGCCTGTGGACCGTCGCCTTAAAAATTGTTGACAGAGCGGACACGAGAAGGCCTGCTGACGAGCCGCGCACCGCGGCCATCTGTGGGTTCACTTGCTCTTTTCCGACGCCGCTCCATAGAATCTTTTGATCGCGACCAGAGCATGTAGGGATGAGGGCGGCCGCGGTCAGCGGTGTGGGGTCGTCAAATTCAACCCGCGGATCGTGAGCGGGATACCGTGGATATGCTCAGAAAGTTACTCCTCCCTTTGTGGTGCTGCACGCTTTTGTGGCTGGGCTGTTCAGACGAGAGAGGTGGGGTTCCCGATCCGGGAGAGCACACCACAGCAGCCGCGAAAAGCGCAGGCGAAAAGTCCGACCGTCATAGGAGTGGGGGAGCCAGCGTATCTGATCGGCTCCGGTTGGCGTTTTCTGAATCTGCGCGAGAGATTCTCGTGGGCACGCTCGAACTGCGTCCCGGAGATACTGTGCCGTTGCATGCGGGTTGGACGCCGATTGCTGGACAACTCCTCGAAAAGGTACCTGCCGCCGACAGTGCCCCGCTGACGATCGACTATCCTCTTGACGGTTCAATCTTCCCGCCGGAAATCGTTCCGCCCACACTTCTCTGGCATGACGATACGCCGGGCGTGGACTGCTGGCTGGTGGCGTTCGTTCTGGATGGCGGCAGGTCCTGGTTGGGCGCATTGGTGCCCGGTGACCCGCCTCCGGAAGGCGAAATCGACCCCCGATGCCTGACAGAGACAAATGAGATTTACCGGGGCACACCGTACCAGCGGACGGCGAAAGCCTGGACAGTTCACAATCAAGTCTGGGAGAGAGTTAAACAATATTCTGTAGAAAACCCATATCGATTGTACGTTGTAGGATTTTCCAGCAAAAATCCTGGACAGGTTCTTTCATGCGGTGCCATAACGTGTGTGACGTCCAAAGACCCTGTAGGAGCTCCGATATTTTATCGGGATGTTCCGCTCGCCCCGTCGCAAACGGAACGCGGCGTCATCAAACCGCTCAGCGAAGCCTTTCTGCCGCTAATTGCGTGGAGGTTGCGTGATATTTCAAAGCCGGAGAGCCGGTTGGTTCTAACCGGCTTGCTGACCTGCGCAAATTGCCATTCTTTCTCCACAGATGGCAAAACGCTGGGTATGGATGTGGACGGTCCGGCCGGGGACAAAGGGGCCTACGCCATCGTCCCTATTGAGAAGGAAACGATCATCGAGCAAAAGGACATCATCAGTTGGAACTCATTCCAGGGTAAACCGCCGGGCCAGAAAACCATTGGATTTCTTTCGCAAGTCTCGCCAGATGGGCGTTACGTGGTTACGACATTGAATGAGTCAGTTTACGTTCAGAATTTTACTGACTATCGTTTCCTTCAGGTCTTTTATCCAACTCGGGGAATACTCGGCTATTACGACCGCGAAACGCAGGAGATAAAACCACTTCCCGGGGCGGACGATCCTCGATATGTGCATTGTGATCCGGTGTGGACTCCCGATGGGCAGACGATCATTTTTGCCCGCGCGGAGGCGAAAGACCCTTATCCGCCAGGTTATCGTCCGGCTGTGAGAGCGAACGATCCCAACGAGCCGCAGATCCAGTACAGCCTTTATCGTATTCCGTTTCGAAATGGCCAGGGCGGAGTGCCGGCGCCTATCGCGGGGGCTTCCCACAACGGGATGAGCAATACTTTTCCCAAGGTCTCGCCGGATGGCAAATGGATTGTCTTCGTCAAATGTCGCAATGGCCAACTGCTGCGCCCGGACAGCGAACTGTGGATTGTGCCCACCAGCGGTGGTGAAGCCCGGCGAATGCGGTGTAATACCAATCTGATGAACTCCTGGCACAGTTTCTCGCCTAACGGTCGGTGGCTGGTCTTTTCTTCCAAAGTCAATACTCCGTACACGCAGATGTTTCTCACGCACATTGACGAGAATGGGAACGACAGCCCACCGATTTTGATTCCCAATTCCACGGCCGCTAACCGTGCGGTCAATCTCCCGGAATTTGTCAACCGCCCCTACGAAGAATTTGTTGCGATTCGCGTTCCAGCCACCGAATATCTCGAGATAGGCATGCAGGGGATCAAACTGTATGAACAGGGCAGGTTGGATGAGGCTCTCAAGCAGTTCGAGTTGGCACTCCAGAAACAGCCAGATTATCTCGAGGCATACGTGAGCATTGCGGTCATTCTGATGGACAAGGGGCACTGGGAGGAGGCCATTCCGAAGCTGGAAAAGGCCTTGCAGCTTGATCCTGATTGCTGGTTTGCTCATGCCAATCTGGGGATTATCAGAGAAAAACAGGGGCGAAAAGAAGAAGCGCTGATGCACTTTCGGAAGGCTGTAGAATTAATGCCGACCAACCTCAACGCGCGGTTAAATCTCGGGCGAGCACTTGCCGAGGCGGGGGCGTTTCAGGAAGCCATCGCCCAATTTGAAGCAGCAATCAAATTGGCCCCGAATTATGGACCGGCACATTTGAATCTCGGGAACGCCTATCTCGAGCTCGGGAAGTACGAGGAGGCGGTAACGGCATACCGGCGGGCACTGGAACTGGAGCCATCGCTCATTGACGCACGTCTGGGACTGGCAGAGTCCCTGGCCCGGTCGGGAAATTATCCGGAAGCCCGAGCTGAGTTCGAACGCGCCCTATCGGAAGCCAAAGGTGATCCGTACTGTCAATCGCTGGTCGCCCTCTTTCTGGCGACATGTCCCGACGACGCTATTCGCGACGGGACGCGCGCCAAAGTGCTTGCGGAAGCCGCCAGTGAGGCCACCAATCATGCCGATCCAATCTGTCTGCGCAGTCTGGCGGCGGCCTGGGCGGAACTTGGGGATTGGGAGAATGCTCTGAAAACGATAGACCAGGCCATCCAGCACTGCGCAAAGAGTGACCTGCAACTTGCCAACGAGTTACAGAAATACCGGGAGGATTTTCTCCAAAAAAGGCCGGTTCGTCGGCCGGCCGTGGCTAAAATCCCCAGCGGATGATTCTTCCAACTTGCTGGGTCAGGATGGGAAGGCTGATCCGTCTGAGCCTGTAACGACCCTGTAAAACAGCTTTCTGTCCTTCCGGGCCGCTCAACACGTGGGCGCATCGGTAATGCGCGCGGGAGATGGCGATGAATCCACGCTTGGAGCGATGCAGTCCAACGGAGATCCTCGCTGCTCTAGCAGGCTTGGCCGGAGTGCCATCTCTTCAATCGGTAAGTTCGAACTTGAGTTCCACCGGCCCCGGTTCCTTGATTTCTGCTTTCAGACCGGAGGTAGCCGCTACCTTGTATTTCGGCGGAAGCAGGTCCTTGGAAACACGTTTGTCCGGCTCGACCCCACCAGTGTTCTGAGGATTCTCCGGGGGTGGTTCACCTTCGAGAATGGTCTTTGAAATGGCCACATTGTAAGTTCCGGGAATAGCTCCATCCCCGGGATCAAAGGTCGTCAGCGTGAACTTACCCGAGGCGTCCGTTTTGCCCACTGCTCCCCGGCCGTTAGGATCTGTGGAG
>NZ_JACIYL010000043.1 GCF_014359955.1 Thermogutta sp.
CGACTGAATCTCAACGCCCACGGTTCGCTCGTCCAGGCCGACCCGCGGTATTATCAGCAGGACACCCTCAACGTCGATGGTGCTCCCGTGGGAGCAAACTGGATCCTCGCTGCCGGCCCGGACACCAACACCGACGCGTTCCCGGACGGCGAAAATCCCAGCGTGCTGTTTCCAAATCCCGGGACAGCACCCAACGCATTACGGCACTGGTTCCGCGGGCTTGGCTTTGGTCCGGCGGAGATCAACCTCGGGCCGCTCTTTGAATTGCTCACCAATAGTGGCGGCTCTCCCGGGCCCTGGCAGAATCTCTATGCTATCCTGCTTGTGGGAAGGACCGATCCGCTCCTGGGCCCGATCATGGGCCGTTATGGAGAGCGAACACGCCTGGCGTCCCCGCCGCCGCTTCCGGCAGCAGGACTGGCCGGGCAGCCTGACGCACTCCTGGCCAACAAATTCTTTACTTATCCGCTCGACTGGCGGACTACACTTCCCCAGCCGTTTGGTCCAGGCAATCCCACCATCTACGGCAGTCCGCCCGACATGATGGGCGCCATGTGTGTCGGTCTTGATCTGCGCGGCCGACCGATCTATGTACAGCCGCAGAACCTCTGGGCGGCGGCCGTCACGGATAACCCTTACAAGATCAAACTGACTCGCCGTGGGCGAAAGGGTGTCATTCAATCCGGCCAGCAGGACGCGGTGGATGCCCCGTTCACGCCGGCAGAACTGGAAGCGATCCTCCGTCCCTTCGACCAGGACAGCCGGGATCTCCCGCAGCGCCTCCGCAAGCTGATTCCCGATCTGGTGCGTGTGCGGCACATGATCACGACGGAGAGTTGGGATCTCCCGGTCGCCGCCCTGGCCGGGAGTTATCGCTGGCGCCAGCAACTGGGGAACCAGCTCCTTCAGAGCATCGTTCAGCGGTTCAATCTGACCGTACCCCAGGACCTGTGGGTGCTTTTCCCGCCCGATGTCCTGGCCGGTTTGCGACTCAACATCAATCGGCCACTGGGTGATGGTCTTGATAACAACAATAACGGTGTCATCGATGAACCTGGCGAGGCGATCGCCGGTCAGGATCAATGGGCCTATCGCACAGCCACTGGCACGACCAGCGCCCTCCCCTTTGATTACGACGGAGATGGCCTCCCGGGGGCCACCGAAGATCCCCATCAGGCCCTGGCCAGGCATCTCTATGTCCTCATGATGTCGGTGGCTGATTTGAATTTCCTCGATACTCTCACCAGCAGCCGCCTGAACACCGCGCGGATGATCGCCCAGTGGGCCGTCAACACGGTCGATTTCCGCGATCGCGACTCGATCATGACGCGATTCGTGTTCGACGAGAACCCGTTTGACGGCTGGAACCCAACCCCCGATCCGCAGCACACAGTATGGGGCTGTGAACGGCCCGAACTCCTCATCACCGAGACCCTTGCCTTCCATGACCGGCGGACGGAAGACCTCAGCGCGTACGGCTACGCATATCCGCCGGGTACCAACGATCCCAAAGAAGAAGACCAAGGAGATAACATCAAAGACCTAGATCAGCGTTATCGACCGCAGGGTTCTCTCTTTGTTGAGTTGTACAACCCCTGGTTTGAAAACGAACCCAGTCCCGGAGAATTCGACGATCCCAACAAGAGCCAGCCGGAACCCCGGCCGGGAGTCGACCTGGCGAAGGTGAATCCGGTCGGTCAGCCGATCTGGCGAATTATCATCACTCGGGCGGAAGCGGATCCCGATCAACCCGGCCTGGCCAAAGACCCGGATAATCCTGATCCCACCAAACGCCCGCAAATCGAACGGGCCGTGTACTTTGTTCCGCGACCCCAAAATGGCTTCCCCGAAGAGGCCAATATCCCCGTCAGCTATTACCCCAGCAATACCTATGCTGGAGAGATCGACAAGATCCTGCCCGGTCGCTATGCGGTCATCGGTCCAGCCGGCCAACCGGATGGGGACATCACGTTCATCGGCTTCCAACTTGATCAGGGCGATCCGAACACTGATCGTTACATCCGCATCCTGAGAAATCAGGTGATCGTCGACAAGAACGGCGACACCCCTCCGCCGGGAATCAATCCTCCGGTGGGCATCCGGGTTGACCGCGGCTACGTCACGATCGGTGCACTGGCCGGAGACAAGGAAATGCGGCTGAGCGTCTCCGAGCCCACCACCGGTTACGACGAGCTGGAAGCAACAGAAACCGATGAGGGCGGCCGGCCTATCAAGTACAACCCCGCCACGGGGCGCTATGAAGATCCTCCGGGATCGCCACAGGTCATCGACCAACCCCTCGATGCCCAGCGAACCGACCTCCAACCCGACGAGGATTGGGACCACCTCTTCGGGCACAACACAACGCGGACACGGTTTCGCATCATTCACCTGCAGCGGCTGGCCGACCCCACGCAGCCCTATGATCCGATTCTCAACCCGTACCGGACGGTGGATTCCGCCCCGGTGGATCTCACGTGCTTCAACAGCCGAACCAATAGGGAAGACTTCACCGCCGATGGCCAGGCCCAGATCAGCCATACCGATCCCATCATGTTCCACACGCGGCAGCGTGGCGAGCGAAACGATGATCCGCCTGCCCTGGACAACAGCAATAACGCGGTTATCCAGGACACCTACCACGACGTCATTCTTTGGAAACAGGAACCGCTCGACAAACCGGTGCAGAATGACGGGGCCACGGTGCCTGTGGGGATCTTCAACCGCAGACTCAAGCATACGCTGGGTTATCTGAGTGAACCTTTCGGCACGCCACGGCCAGGACCGGCGCCGTATAACGGTGATCCCCAGCGTCCCTTCCCGTGGCTCACGTGGCTCAACCGGCCGTACACCAGCGCGACAGAACTTCTCCTGGTGCCGGCTTTGCCCAGCTCCCGACTGCTCGCTTACGATGCCAACAATTACTACAAGTACTACCGCGTGCCACGGGAGGGCACAAATCCGACGCAGGATCTCAATCCTTACCAACCAGATCCCCAAGCCGACCCGATCAGCGATCCGGCAGCCGCGTACGATCCCTATCCTCACCTGACCAATTACTTCTGGTCTGTGGGTGCGGGCACCGGCGGCAGTCCGACGGCCCCTGAGTTCCATCGCGTCCTGGAGTTTGTGCGGGTGCCCTCCCCGTTCGTGGACACGGAACTCCAGTTGAATCCGGAGACCGCGCAGCGCATCTCGCCTCCGGCCCCGCCGGGCTCTCCGCCTCATCGTTTCACTCCACCCAACCACATGATTCCGTACTTCCGTGAGCCGGGGCGCATCAATTTGAATACCGTTTATGCGCCCCAGGTTTGGGCGGGACTGATCAACCGGCCCGAGCTTATCCTCAATCCTCCCGCCAACTGGTTTGATACCACCAATCCCTATGTGGCACTGTGGCACGAATTTCTGGACAGCCGTCGGGGATTCTATGTGCCGCCCAATCAGGGTTTCCCCAGCCTGCCGCCCACGGTGCCCAACACTCCGCTCCTCCCGCCTGACTCGTACACCCGACTTCTGCTGAACAATCCAGATTATCCAACGCGGTTTGGCAATCCCTTCCGCAGCTTCGGTGGGTTCAGTAACGTCCCGCCCACAAGCCCGGTTAATCCCACCAACCCGACTCTCCAGGACGTCATCGGCCGGGAGGTGAACGCCACCCTGCTGCGTGAAAAGGTCGTCCCAAATCCCAACACGGGACAGATGGAGTTCACCCACGTGCCCCTCTTCCAGGCACCCAGTACCGATCCGCAGAATCCCTCGCAAAATCATGAATACGAGTACTGCGACATCAATCGCAATCCCTTCTTCCGCTATCGAGACCTCATGCGACTCGGCAACCTTGTGACCACGCGGTCCAATGTGTACGCCATTTGGGTAACCATCGGTTACTTCGAAGTGCAACCGGTGGCTGAGGTCATGCAACCGGATCCACAGACACCAGGCAACTTCCTGGTGAATGGTGTGAGCCTGTCCCCGCAGGAGATCCTCGACATCTATCCCGACGGCTACATGCTGGGACAGGAGCTGGGCAGTGACACCGGGGACATCAAACGGCACCGGGGATTCTTCCTCTATGACCGTTCGATCCCCGTCGGCTTCCGCCGGGGCTACGATCTCAACGTCGATCAGGGGCTGTTGATCAAGCGAATTATCGAATAGCAGACCGCACCCTGATGGGCTGCAAAGGAAAGGAGGCCGATTGGTGGTGGCACAGGCGGGCGATTTCCATCCTCCCCCCGACGAATCCCTTCCGGAAGAAGCGGTGACGCTGGAGGAACTTGCTCGAGCGTTTGCCGAGGCCACCGGTCAACCTTTGAGCAACCGGGCTCCCTCCGCCGAGGCAAGCCCGCCCGAACCCGCGTCCCCAGCTCCCCCTGCTGATAGCGAACCCGTCGCTGCACCGGCGACGCCGTCGGCCGTCCCGGTCAACCCAAAAAGTATTCTGGAAGCCCTCCTTTTCGTGGGGCATCCTCGCAACGAGTCCCTCTCCCCCGGCCAGGCCGCCGAAATCATGCGCGGTGTTCGGCCCGACGAAATCGCCGGCCTTGTCGCGGAGCTGAACGCCCAGTACGAGGCGAGCGGTCGGCCCTATCGAATCGTCTTCGAGCGGGGCGGTTACCGGATGAAGCTTCTCCCCGAGTTCGACGGGCTCCGCGAGGGCTTCTTCGGCAAGGTCCGGCAGGTGCGGCTTTCTCAGCAGGCCCTGGAAGTCCTGGCAATCGTGGCCTATCGTCAGCCGGTCACTGTGAAAGAAGTCAACCGGCTGCGGGGCAAACCGAGCGGAGCGATCCTCGCGCAGCTTGTGCGGCGGAACCTCATCTCCGTCACCTATCCCGACGGCGACGCCCGAAAAAGCACCGCCCAATATCGCACCACGCAGCGATTTCTGGAGCTCTTCAAACTGCAGAGCCTGGAAGATTTGCCACAACTTGGAGAGGCTGACTGGTCAGGCGAAGAAGGCAGCGAATGAGTGGCGACTGCCGTCCGTCTTCTGAGCCTGCGCGTCACGCATCCTTCCCGCGACGGCGATCAAACTCCTTGCGAAGCTGTTCGAATTGCGCGGACAGGGAATCGAGAAAGGCGTCGCCCGTGCCTGTGAGACGGGCCTCCAGCGGCTCGTAGGGAATGACCCGCGGTGTCGCCGATTCGTGTTCCTCGTGTCCCTCCGGCAAGGGCTCCACGTGGCGGTCGAGAAGCACCTCGATGAGGCGACGGAACTGGCGGATCTCGCCGGCCCAGCGGTTGCGTTCTTCGAGAAGCTGTCGCCGCTGATCGGCCAGCATCTCCAGCCACTCCATCGCGCGATGCCGGAGGACGCTGACCTCCGCTTCCAGGAGTTCTTTCTGGCGCTGCACCTCGGCCAGTTGCTTCTCCAGATCTTCCGCTTTCTGTTGCCAGTGTGCCAGCTCACGTTGTGAGACCGTTTGTTCCGAAGATGAGGTGGCGGGGGTCACCGGTTGTGCGGCAGCGCGGAGTTCACCGATCAACTCACGGAGTCTGGCAAGTTCCTTCTCGCGGTCCTCGGACTGGAGGAGCCGGCGCTGCCACTCTTCCTCCCGGGCCTGCAACTCCCGGGCGCGGCGATCGACTTCGGCCGCCCGATGTTCGATCTGCTCCCGGAGACGTGCAACTTCCTCCTGCGTTTCCCGGTGCCGGGCCAGTGCCGCCGCCAGTTCCTTCTCCCGGCGAACCAGTGCCGATTCCCGGTCCCGCAACTCCACGTCGCGTGCCGACTGGATTTTCAGCCATTCCTCGACCGCCGCCCCCAGTTCTTGAAAGGCCCCCTCCATGACGGCCTGCAGCTCCCGCTGGCCGGCAACCATCTCGTTCAGCCAGCGGTCCACCGCCTCGCGGGGCTCCATGCTGCCAGGGGTTTGCCGAGGGGATTCCATAGACGATCAGACGTTGTTTCCAGGTGGCGAAACCGCCCAACCGGGATGGGTGATACCCGGCTCGGACTTCGGGATCGCCACAACAGAGAGAACTCTGTGAGTACCCGGTCGCTGCACCCTCCGATTCGAAAAGACCAGTCGACTCAATCGTTGCCGCCTATCAGTGGTATTTCAGTCGCAGTGAAAACGATTCACATCCAATAGGTTAGGGGAACCAATGCGCTCTCATTGCAGGCATCACGCCCGCGCGCAGAGAAATACCTGGTGCGCGAACGGTGGGATTCTTCTTTCCCCACAACTTCGAGGACCGTGCCACTCGCTATGACTAGTCTAGGTCACAAAACAGGCCGCGGCAAATGCGGAAGGTTTGATTTCCAGTCATCGTGGTGTTAAAACTACCAGCAAACCCTGTCCTGTGCGAACGCTGTGACCCACCCTTTCCATCGCATTGAGGAGGCATACCTATGAACGACTTCCCCACCCAAAGCCAACAGGACACACGGCGGAATTTCCTCAAGAAGGGTTCCCTGGCCACGGGTCTGGTTTTGTTATCGCCGAACATACCGGCTGTGCACGCCGCGGGGAGCGACGTCGTGAAAATTGCCCTTTCCGGATGCGGCGGCCGGGGAACGGGCGCAGCGGCGGACGCGATGTCGAACAAAGTGGGCGTTCAGGTGCGGCTGATCGCGCTTCATGACGCCTTCCCGGAACGCCTGGAGGCGAGCTATCAGGCCCTCAAAGGCCGGTTCGGCGATCAGGTGGACGTTCCCCCGGAACGCCGCTTCACCGACCTGGACGGCTATCAGAAGCTCATGGAAACCGACGCCGACATCGTCCTCCTCTGTAGTCCGCCGGGATTTCGACCCATTCATTACGAGGCTGCCGTTAAGGCCGGAAAACACGTCTTCATGGAAAAACCGCTGGCCGTGGATGCCCCGGGAGTCCGCCGCATCATGGCCACCAACGAAGAAGCCAAGAAAAAAGGCCTTCGCGTCGCCGTGGGACACCACCTCCGGCACGAAGTCAAACACAAGGAAATGATCCGCCGTATCTGGGATGGCGAAATCGGACGCATCAAGTACCTGCGGGCGTACTTCAACTCCAGCGGTGTTTGGGTGCGCCCGCGTAAACCAGGACAGACCGAGATGCAGTACCAGGTCAACAACTGGTACTACTTCACCTGGCTGTCGGGCGACCACATCGTGGAACAGCATGTCCACGACCTCGATGTCCTCAACTGGATGATGGGCAACAAGCATCCGGTCTCCGCACAGGGGATGGGCGGTCGCCAGTTCCGAATCGGGAAAGATTACGGCGAAATCTACGATCATCACGCCGTCGAGTTCACCTATGAAGACGGTACCCGTGCCTACAGTTACTGCCGCCACATTCCCGGCTGCTGGGACAGCTTCTCCGAACACGCTCATGGCACGAAGGGTTACGTCAGTATTGAAGGCCACGGTCACGCCATCATCCACGTGGAGGGGAAGGAACCCGTGAGAGTCGAGCGCGGGCCGGATGGACATCAATTGGAGTGGAACGACTTTCTCGCCGCATTTCAGGCAGGACAGCCCTACAACGAAGTGGATCACACCATCCTGGGAACCATGACCGCCATCCTCGGACGCATGGCGACGTACTCCGGCCAAATCGTCACATGGGATGAGGCGATCAATTCAAAGGTGGATCTGTCGCCGTCGGGCTACACGTGGGATAGCGTGCCGCAACCCAAACCGGGCCCGGATGGGATTTATCCCTGCGCCATGCCGGGCCAGACGAAAGCCTACTGACACCACCCCGAACAGGGCGCTTTTGCCGCACAATTCAATTCAAACGGCGGTGGCCGGGTCAATTTCCGCCGGCCCTCGGTGGGGATTCTCCGCCATTTGAACTGGCTTCGGGAAAGGCCTGTGAGGTCGGAATCAGCCGACCAAAACACCGCTCGTAGAGCGGCGTCCACGGGGAACTATCCCGACCTCCCGCGGCCAGAGTTACAAAATCGACGCGGCCTTCCCACAGTTCGGGCTCGGAGAAGACCCGTGCGGGAGGATGGATTTTTTCCCGGCGAACCCACTGCCAGAGCTGCCAGATCTGTCGCCACCCCAGTCGGTGAACCCAGCACAGTTCCAGAAAGAGGAGCCAGCGGCTGGTGTACGGGCGGCGACTGCGGAATCGGTCCATAATCCAGACAACCATGCCCAGCACAGCAACAAACGCCAGGAATCCCAGGATATACCATTTCCAGTGGCTTCCTGGCAGCACGTCTCCCGTTTGCCGCCTTTGGAACTCCCTCCGCAGGAGTTCCAGGGGGGCCCTGTGTTGGCCCCACGCTTCGTGTCCGGATGCGAGGAGGCCCAGCACTATCGCCAAAAGGCCATGCCGCAGAAGCGCCGACTGGCGCACCATCCTTTTGTAGAGCCGGTGAAGTCGGAACAATAAACGTTTTCGATTCCACGACATGGTAAACGTCCTACGGACTGGGAGCGTTTTCTGGGGTCAACCCGGCAGCATCGGCGGAGGACGGAACTGGCGGCGTGGCTTGAGAAGGCGAGGATTTTTCCGTGTTCTGGGCAGCCCGCTCCGTTAATTTCTGTCGCTGCCGTCGTTGTTCCAGGCTCCGCTGAGCGATTGCCCGCACCACCGCGTTGGGGTCCTCCAGGGCATCCACCAGAGCCTGGTAACTCCAAACGGAGTCGCTTTGGGCAAGCGCAGCCGCCGCCTCCGCCCGCACGGCGTGGTCTTCGTCCTTCAAAAGTGGGATGATGGCAGACTCCACCCGCGGCACCAAATGCAACTCCTGGGCGACGGAAAGGGCCCGCAACCGTCGTAACCGAAATGGCGAAAGCAACTCCGCCCTCAACAGGAGGGAAGTTCGGCCGTCCACTCGCTTCACCAGCATCCCCGTGTTCTGGCGAATATCGGCAGGCAGCAGGTCCCAGACCTGGAGAAATCGCGAGAAGCTGAATTCGCGGAGACTTTTTCGGGCGGCCTTGCGAACCGCGGGGTGCGGACTTTCCAAAAGCCGAATGATGTGCGGTAAAGCCCCCACCACACCGCGCTGGCGCAACTGTGGCAGAATGGCCGCCTGCACCAGTGGATCGGGATCTGACATCGCCCGCAAGGCCAGCTCA
Source organism: Thermogutta sp. (assembly GCF_014359955.1). Taxonomy (GTDB): domain Bacteria; phylum Planctomycetota; class Planctomycetia; order Pirellulales; family Thermoguttaceae; genus Thermogutta. Next base: position 9,026 of record NZ_JACIYL010000043.1, read on the forward strand.
TTGGCCTCGGCACCATGGAAATCGGCCAGCGCCTCGGCCGCGGTGCGACGTGCTCCGGGCAAGCCCTTGGTCAGAACTTTGCCAACAACGCGAAGTGCTTCCTGTCGCGGCACACCGGAATGAACGACTATCTCTACCAGCGCGCTCTGCTCCGTTTCATCGAGGCTGGGGAGCAAGCCTTCCAGATTGTCCAGCCACTTCAGGGATCGCAAAGATTTCAGGTGACGTCGAACCGTGGCGGATAAAGGCGTTTTGACTGAATGGAGCAAATGCCGGAGAAACGGCAGATCCGACCGCTGGGAAATGATCCACAACACTTCCTGAGGGGCGTCCGCCTGATTGAGAAAATCACACAGGACCTTCAGTGTCGCCGATGACGTATCGGTGCTCAAAAGATGCAGTAAAACGCTCCGCGCGGCATGGCCCGGCTGCCGAATAATTTCCAAAAACAAGCGAGAATAGCCCGCCGAAAGCAAGAGCAAACTTTCCAGAATTTCAGGAGCTTCATGCTTGGCATAGCGATCGGCCGCGATATTCAGGGCCCGACGAACCTGCTCGGCAGTCCGCATGATCTGCGTCGCCTCGTTCCCCGCCGAGGCAACTTCCACCAGTGTCCCCAGTTTGCGACACAGGGCTTGAAGTGTGCCGGCGAGTGCGTCCCGCGGCTGTATCTTGCGGTTTTCAAGTAAATGAGCCAAAAGCGGCACAAAGTCGAACTGATCGGTATCCACAAGAAATCGACAGACCTCCTGCCGCTGATGGGGATCTCCGTGCACCAGTTGGTCCCGCAGAAATTCCTGGAAGGTGCCGGGGAGAATCCTCAGGCAATCCTGCCAGCAATCGTCCGTGCGGTCGATGTCCCGCAGCACCACAAGGTGGGCGTTTTTCTCGGGTCTTCGCATCAGGGCGAGGAGAGCTGCCCGGCGGATCTGCGGCGTTCCCGACCTCAGCGCACGAAAGAGAAGCTCCACCGCAGCGCGGTTGCCGGTGGTGCCCAGCCAATCAAATGTCTTTTCCCAGGGTGGATGCATTCGGCTGCTGAACAAGCCTCGATATGATTCTGATGGTCGGTCTGTATCTCTCCCTCGTACGGGAAGATGCTCCAAGAGAGTCTAGAACACCCTGGCCGCCCACGATGCTTCATTGGTCTCGTTCTGCGAAAAGGGAAGCCCGGCCATCTCTGCAAATTCCATACAGATCACACATCCGCCAGCCGGTCATCGCCCCAGATAGACCCCACAGGCAGATCCCTCCAAGAAACGGACCTGACAAGCAGGTCCCTCCAAAAAGGTCCCACCAAGATCGTAGGGGCAATTCATGAATTGCCCCTACCAAGTAATCAGCGATATATTGGCCTGACAGGCGGGTCCCCGCGAAAGCGGACCTGACAAGCAGGTCCCTCCGAATGAGAGAAGCAACCAAAGAGCCTCGCTGGCATCGAAGGCGGGCAGCTTCAGCGCCGAAGCTCACTCACCATCGGGCAGTGGCTGCAACCGCTGCACCCCACCGAGTGCCCACCTTCCCCTCGGCGGAAGTACCAGATGACATAGACGGCCGCCACAACGACCGTCAACCAGGCCGCCACGTCCTGCCACATGATATTCAGATGAGTACCCAACTCGCTCACAATCCGGGACCTCCATCGCAAAGGAGGATGCCGCCAATTTGTCAAGCCCCGCCTGTTAAAATTCTACTGGCCAACTGATACGTGACAAGGGCGCCGATGTAGGCCAGCGTCGTCATGTAGGCGAACGTGAAGGCAGGCCAGCGCCAGCTATTCGTTTCCCGGCGGATCACCGCCAAGGTAGCCGCACACTGGGCACACAAGGCGTAAAAGACCATCAGAGACAGGGCCACGGGAATGTTGAAGACCGGCTGATCGGTTCCCTCCCGGGTGGCGGAGCGCAGCCGGGCATGGAGCTCCTGACTAGATGTGAGATCGTCCGAGGAAATATCTCCCAGATTGAACATCACCCCCAGCGTCGCAACCACGACTTCCCGGGCAGGAAAGGACGCCAGAACCGCCGTCCCGATCCGCCAGTCCCAGCCCAGCGGGCGGAAGATCGGTTCGATCGTCCGTCCCATACGTCCCAGGATACTGTTTCGCTGGTAGGCTGCCGCGATGTCGCGACCGATTTGATCGAGCTCCTTCTCCCAGGCCTCACGTTGCGGGGATCCCGGGGGAAGCGTCTCGATCAAGGCCTGCAACTCGCCCTGACGGTTGAGCAGATGCTGATCGATGCTGGCGGGATCATGCGGGTAATACAGGGCTGCCCACACGAGCACCGAAATCGCCGCGATGATCGTCCCGGCATTGCGCAGGAAAACGACTACCCGCTCCCATACTCGCAAGATGACCGTCCGCGGAGACGGCCATTTGTAGCTGGGAAGTTCGATCACGAAGGTCGGCGACCGACCGCGGAAGATTGTTCGCTTGAGGAGCAGAGCCACCGTCACCGCGGTGACCACCCCCAGCACGTAGAGACTCGCCAGGACCAGCCCCTGCAATCCCACAAAACCACCCAGGTATCGATAGTCCGGAATAAAGACGGCAATCAACAGGGCATATACCGGCAATCGAGCCGAACACGTTAAAAGCGGCGTGACGAGAATCGTCGTCAACCGGTCGCGCTCGTTATCGATGGTCCGCGTGGCCATGATGCCGGGCACCGCGCATGCAAAGCTGGAAAGCATCGGGATGAACGATTTGCCGCTCAGGCCGATCCGGGACATGAAACGGTCCATGAGCACCGCCGCCCGCGCCACATAACCGCAGTCTTCCAGAATCGCGATAAAAATGAACAGGATGGCAATTTGCGGGATGAATG
>NZ_JACIYL010000430.1 GCF_014359955.1 Thermogutta sp.
GGCCAGTGGTTTTCCGGTGTTTGCGTCCGGGGGTGCGAACATCAGGGATGCTGGCGAGTCGTCCTTGCCGAGCCAAAAACCAGCCATGTTCCAGGATACACTCCCACAGTTTGCTGAAGACTCCCGGGCACAACCTGTGAATTTTGTGGCACCTGCAGAGGTGACGGTATCAGACCAGGAGGCTTCCCACGGTGACGGTTCCTCTCTTTCCGAATGGGCCAGGACAGCGGCTTCCCTCCAAACTGATCGCGTCGGCGACTTTCGGCAGGAAATCTGCGAGCAAACTCGGGTCCTAGCACGCGTAGGGTCGGAGGTCATTCTCGCCGGTGAAATTCTTGGTGCTGTGAATGAAATTCTCCTGCCTTATCAGGACAAAGTCCCTGTCGTGGTGTACGAGCAATACAAGCAACAACTGATGCGGCAGCTTTTGAAGAAACGTATTGAAATGAAACTCGTTTACGAAGACATTAAACGCAAGATTCCCCGGGAGAATCTTCAGCGAATCGAACAGGAAATCGCCAAGTTCTTCGAGGAAAAAGAGGTTCCGGCGCGTCTTCGCAAGATGGGGCTTCAGTCTGCCAAAGAGTGGGACGAACGTCTCCGCAGCGTGGGCAGTTCACTGGAACACGAAAAACGGGCATTCATTGAAGGAACACTCGCCCGTGACTGGATCAAACAGCAACTAGCCTCGGCCAGTTCCACGGCGAAAACCATATCTCCGGAAGTGCTTTGGGAGTACTACCAAACCCATTTGAGCGAGTTTGAGCAACCTGCCGAGGTCCGCTGGCAACAGCTTATGGTCAAAAAACGGCCGGACCGTTCGGATGCGGAGGCCTACGCCAAGCTGGCGGAACTGGGTAACCGAGTGTTGCAGGGCGAGCCATTCGAAGAGGTCGCGCGTTCTGGATCCGAAGGCCCCACCGCTTCTGAAGGGGGCGTGAGAGAACCGGTGCAGCCTGGGAGTTTGCGGTCCCGCGTCCTCGAGGAGGCCCTGTTCTCCCTGCCCGTCGGCCAGCTCAGCCCCATCCTGGAAGACGAGCAGGGGTTCCACATCGTCCGTGTTCTGGAACGCCGCGAGGCAAGCCGGATTCCGTTCACCGAAGCCCAGGTGCAAATTCGGGAACGCCTGGCAGAAGAAGAAAAACAAAAGCAATTGAACGAGTATCTTGCCAAGCTCCGTCAGGAAATTCCTGTTTGGAATATCTACGAAGCCCCAACGGAAGATTCCGGTCTGCTTCCCGCGTCTGTAAAAGACGACTCCGCACCGTGATCACTTTCCGGGGGCTCGTGTCGTCAAGTTCCTCAAGCCATCGCAGGATGACCGGCACGGGTATGGCGTGCACGCTGCCGTTTTCGGTTCAATCCCATGGTTAGCGTGCACTGAAGCACACTCCCGTCAGAGCTCGAATTCGCCGCCTGGGAACGGACCTCCCACCGGCCGTTTGATGGTGACTTCCTGTGTGGGCTTGGGCGCACGTTTGATCAAGGGTACAAACGGGCGCTCGGGATAACCGATGTAGAGTTGCCGCGGGCGGTGGATGCGCTTGTTGGGTGTGAGGTGCATTTCGCGCCAGTGGGCAATCCAGCCGGGAAGCCGCCCGAGGGCGAACAGAACCGTAAACATGTTCTTGGGAATACCCATCGCCCGATAAATGATGCCCGAGTAGAAATCCACATTCGGATAGAGCTTTCGCTCGACGAAGTAGGGATCTTTCAGAGCAATCTCCTCGAGTTCCTTGGCCAACTCGAATAGGGGATCTGTGCCAATTTTCTTGGCGATCAGGCGGTCGGCCATTTTCTTGATGATCTTGGCCCGAGGATCGTAGTTCTTGTAGATCCGGTGCCCGAAACCCATCAACCGGAAAGGATCATTGGGATCCTTCGCCTTGTCGATGTACTTTCCGATGTTGCGGTTGTCCGCGAGGATCTGTTCCAGCATATTGATGCACGCTTCGTTCGCCCCCCCGTGGAGTTGCCCCCAAAGGGCGCAGATCCCCGCCGAGACGGCTGAGAAAAGATTCACGTTACTGGAACCCACCATCCGCACAGCCGATGTGCTGCAGTTCTGGCCATGATCGGCATGGAGGATCAGCAGAAGATTGAGGGCCTCAACAAAATCCGGATCCATCCGGTAGCGCTCGCTGGGGACTGCAAACAGCATGTACAGGAAATTCTGACAGTATGTCAGGTGATTTTGCGGATAAACGAACGGCTGGCCGATCGACTGTTTGTAGCCGAACGCCGCGATGGTGGGCATCTTCGCCATGAGGCGGTAAATAGAGAGCTGACGCTGCGCCTCGTCAAGAGGATCCAGCGAGTCCTTGCAATAAATGGCCAGCGCCCCCACCACCGAACTGAGGATGGCCATGGGATGGGCATCGGGCGGAAAACCCGCGAAAAGCTGCTTCATCCCCTCGTGAAGGAGCGTGTGCCGGCGAATGTTGTCGCGAAATTCTTCGAGCTGGTCAGCGGTGGGCAGCTCGCCGTAAATGAGCAGGTAAGCCACTTCCAGAAAATCGCACCGCTCGGCAAGCTCTTCGATCCGGTAGCCGCGATACCGGAGAATACCTTTTTCTCCATCGATGTAGGTGATGCTGCTGGTTGTGCCGCCCGTATTGGCAAAGCCATCATCCAGCGTGATGTAACCGGTCATCTGATAGAGTTTCGAAATATCGATGACCCGGTTCCCTTCCGTTCCCACGCGGATCGGCAACTCATACTCTTTGCCCTCTAGAATCAGTTTTGCGACCTCTCCCATAGACGCTTCCAATCATTCGGCAAGAGAAACTGGTGTAACCGGTGTCGCGAACCCTCTCCCTCTCATAACAACGCATCGAATCCGAAAAAACGCATTTTACGACGCAATGCCCCCCGCGACCAGATGCCTCTTTGCCAAGCCGCTGGGCTGATTGCCGAAACTCCCGGCAGAAGGGTGTTGAAACCGGCAACCTTGCCAATTCCACAAGAGCCTGATCTCAACTATCATGATAAGATAAGTCGTAATGCTGTGCAACTAGTGACAGTAACAATTGACGCAGCACACGTCTTGGTGCTTCTCCGTTGGGGGTGTTGAAACCGCCAGTAACGCCCCGTGCGCTGTAGAAAAGTCGCTTTGCCGGAATAGAGAGGATTTATCAACGACGGCGGTCCGCCAGCCCGAAGATCGAATGACTTACGATACGCGTGGGGCCGCCACCACGCGACAAGCACCCGGGCTGCGATTGCGGGGCCATCTCGCCAACGCGGCCGTCTTGCGAAAGAAGAGCCGTTTTGGTCGAACTCGTGACACAATTGGAAAGCCAAACGAGCTCTACGGGGTCATCTGCTTGCCCAACGTTGAGTCCCCTCGTCTCTTTTCCGGTGGATCGAGGAGTTGCACCGACTCGGCCACAAGGAGCGGCCCACGACCGTCCGCGGACCGGACTTTTCGCCCCACGACCCCGACCTGATGGCCAACGTAGGTCCGAAGCACCGTTCCCGGGGCGGGACGGAGGTAGGCTTCGATCTCTCCTCGCTCGTTGATGACCTGGTAGGGTGGATCGGACGGACGTCTCACCTGGGCTCGAACGAGGCGTCCCACGGCGTCGAACCGCTGGCGCCGCAGTTCGTTCAACTCCCGGGCAATCTCCTCTCTGGTCGGGATGGGCCGGTCTGCCTGCCCCATTTCGGGAGCGACCTGTGCCTGGTGCCGGGTGAGCGGCTGAATTGCATTGGTCGCGTGGCTCAGCGGTTGCGTGACAAAGGACGCCTGCGCCACTTCGGGAGCGGCCGGGGGAGACTCCGGTGCGAACGGCAGGCGGGGAACCGCAGGGCCGGCCACGGTCTGGA
>NZ_JACIYL010000431.1 GCF_014359955.1 Thermogutta sp.
GATGGGGCCAGTCCCCAGGCGATCGAGGTCCTCAAACAACGCGGAATCAATTTAGAGGGACACATGTCCCAGCAATTGACCGATTCTCTTGTTCGAGACGCCGATCGCATTTTCACAATGACGCGGGCTCTGAAGGAGGCCATCCTGGCTCGCTGGCCGGACACGGCGGACCGCATCGATTGCCTGGATCCCCGCGGTCAGGACATCGCCGATCCGTTCGGCGGGCCGCTTCAGGCGTACGAAGCATGCGCGAAACTCATTGAAGAAGCCCTGCGTCACCGATGCGAGGAACTTCTCCGATTAGTAGTCGCGCCCCGCTCGGGAGCGTAAAATCGAAAAAGGGGCCCACGGATTCCTTCATTTTGAGAGGTTTCTGAAAAATGCGGATTGCCATTGGAAGCGACCATCGCGGTTACTCCATTCGCCCCAAAATCGTGACCTTTCTGAAGAACATCGGGCACGAGGTGATTGACCTGGGCACGTTCAGCCAGTCGCCGGTCGATTATCCCGACATCGCCGAGGCGGTGGCGAAGAAGGTCGCTTCCGGAGAGGCCGACCGCGGGATCCTCTTTTGCGGCACCGGACTGGGGATGTGCATCGCGGCCAACAAAATCCCCGGAGTCCGGGCGGCGCCCTGCCATGATGATCTTACGGCCGAACTCAGCCGACGCCATAACGACGCGAATGTGCTCTGCCTGTCGGCCGATCTCCTCGGCGAACGCCTCATCACCCGAATTGTGGAAGTCTGGCTCAACACACCGTTTGAAGGCGGCCGTCACGCACGCCGTGTGGAAAAAATCGCGGAGATCGAAAAAGAACTCCTCCAGGACTGCTGCTCCAAGGTGAATCAGGCGGAAAGCAATCCGTTTCAACAGCAGCAGGAGGACCAAACACTGCAGACGTAAGGGCCGATCCTTGCGGTTTGCATCCCCGCGCGACAAAGCCGCCATGTTCCGCTTATTATCGATTCCGTCCGTTTCGATCACGACGGTCCGCGGAGGAAACGTGTGAGAAGAATCGTTTCCAGCGTCGAGCGCGGGCATTGCGGGAGTGCTCAGGACGTGGCTTCGCTCTGGCGGCGCACACTGATCACACAAATTATGAAGGCCCCATTGAATGGGCAAACGCGACAATGTCTTCGGGGCTTCGCGAGTTGATCGAAGAGCTTTGCGGAAAGTACCGCTTTTAGCAAGTCGCCATTCGGAAGCCCCGCCGTTTTGCGTGTTTTTGGGCTTGAAGTGACCTCGTCTGTGAGTAGAGTCGATATTGGTGGGAGTTTATTTCGGCGGAACGCTGACCGTGGTGAAACGGTTCGGGAGGTAACAACCACCGCCCTGAGCAACTGACGGCAGCCGTGCGGGACGGTGGTGGTCGTTCGGATGGAATCCCGGCAACTTGTGAGGCGACATCCAGCAGCGGGAAAGAGGTGCCATGTCGAAAAGGAACGGCCGAGACCCCAACGAGATCGAGCTGCTACTCCGCAATGCTGAATTGCGAACAGAGCTGGAACCGTACTACGATGATTCGCTCACACGCGTTAACATCCACCAGTGGCCGCTGGCCGCTGAAAACGAGTATCTCGCGTCCATGCTGGCCTGGGAAATGGCACCTGTTCTGCCGATCTACCGCTGGTTCGAGCCCGAACTGAGGCTTCCGCGTCCGGAGACGCTGGACGACCAGCAACTTCACGAGATTCTCTGGGATACAATCCACAAACTCTACGAGAAGCGGATCGTCCTGGAGTTCACCGATCATCTGTCGGATCGCGAATTGTACTGTCTCATCTACCGGGATATCCTGCCCTCGCGAGAGAAGAAGCTGGACCTGGGCACCAATTATCTGCGGTGGGACTGTGCGTTCGTGGAGGGCGATCCGGAGATCTGGTTGCGCTACTACGCCACCGACGAAGAACGAGAGGCCTGGGCGGCCACGTATCGGCAGCCCCTTCCCCCGAAAGAAAAGCCTCCCTATCCGCGCAATTTACCCAAAGCCCCGTTCTGAGTGGGCGTCACGCCTGCGCCAATCTCAGAAGCACTGAGGCGGGCCTTCGTTCAATTGCCCGCGTCATCCGGTCAGACCCGGGGTTCCCATCTCGCTTGATCAGCCTGAGAGTTTGCTGAAATGGTGTCACTCCACGGTGACGCTCTTCGCCAGATTGCGCGGCTTGTCCACATCGCATCCGCGAGCCACGGCGATGTGATAGGCAAGGAGTTGAAGCGGCACGATAAACACAATCGGCTGGAGGAAATCATCGACGGCAGGCACTTCGATGAGTTCGTCGGCCAGCAAGGATGCCTCCCGATCGCCTTCCTCGACCACGGCGATGATCGGACCACCCCGGGCCTTGATTTCCTGCATGTTGGCCAGAACCTTTTCATACACCGGTCCCCGCGGCAAGAGGAAGACGCTGGGGGTGTGTTCGTCCACCAAAGCGATGGGCCCATGTTTCATCTCGGCGGCGGGATAGCCCTCCGCGTGAATGTAACTGATTTCTTTCAGTTTGAGGGCCCCTTCGAGCGCTGTGGGAAAATTGAACTGCCGCCCCAGGTACAGGAAGTTCCGGCATTGATAGAAGCGGTCGGCAACCCGGCGGACCCGAGTATCACATTCCAGGGCCTGGGCGACTTTATCGGGTAGTTGACGAATTTTTTCGATGATGCGGATGCCAGCCTCAAAACTCAAATCGCGGAGTCTGCCAAAATAGAGGGCCAGCAGCGCAAGCACGAGGCACTGCGAGGTGAAGGCCTTCGTGGAAGCAACGCCGATTTCCGGCCCGGCGTGCAGGTAAATTCCGCCGTCGGCTTCCTGGGCAATGGTGCTCCCCACCACGTTGCATATGGCCAGAGTGGGATGGCCCTTCCGCTTCATTTCCCGCAGGGCGGCCAGGGTGTCGGCCGTCTCACCACTTTGCGTGATAGCAAACAGCAGAGTGTTATTTGAAAGCGGGGGATTGCGGTATCGCAATTCGCTGGCGTATTCGACCTCGACGGGAATTCGGGCAAGGGCCTCGATCTGGTACTCCCCGACCAGTCCCGCATGCCAGCTCGTCCCGCAACCGGTGAGGATGATCCTTTCCACCTGGCGGAGTTGCTGGGGCGACAGGTTCAGCCCCCCGAACTTGGCCGAAGCAACGTCCATATCCAACCGCCCCCGCATGGTATTGCGGAGGGAATCGGGCTGTTCGAAGATCTCCTTGAGCATGAAGTGGGGATAGCCGCCGGTGTCAATATCACCCGCCGAAAGCTGAAGTTTGTGCAGGCTTGGCTCAACACGGCCCTGATCCCGGTGGAAGATGCGGATAGTCTCGGCCGTGATGATGGCGGTCTCATGATCGCGGAGATAGGCCACGCTTTCCGTAAATCCCGCGAGGGCCGAGGCATCACTGGCGAGAAAATTGGCGCCTTCGCCCACCCCCAGAATCAACGGACTGCCCAATCGCGCGGCGATGATGACACCGGGGTAGTCCCGAAACATCACGGCCAGTCCCCATGTGCCGCGGAGGTGTGAGAGCGCTGCCTGGACCACACCGAGGAGCGGTTGATACTGCCGGTGGATGACTTCCTCCCGAGAGAGGCCGGAATCCCGGAGAAGGTCCGCAATCAGGTGGGCAATCGCCTCGGTATCTGTTTGTGAGCGGAAGTGATACCCGGCCGACTCCAGCCGATGACGCAGGCTTTCGTAGTTCTCGATGACGCCGTTGTGCACGAGCACGACTTCACCGTCGCCACCCAGATGGGGGTGGGCATTCACGTCGGTAGCTCCCCCGTGAGTGGCCCAGCGGGTGTGGCCGATTCCCATATCCCCCTGGGGGCGAT
>NZ_JACIYL010000432.1 GCF_014359955.1 Thermogutta sp.
ACACTGCTCAAGCAAGTCTTTGGTGGTGGTCTGTTTGCGGCAGCGCTTCCGCGGGGAGAGGTCGTCGTGATCGCGGAAGCCCAGGACGGGCAGCTCTTGCGGGACGTCCACGAGTTTCTCCTTGGATTGGCAAAACTCGACGCCGAGAACAAGGGCCAGCCGGATCGGGTAAGATCCGCTGATTACCGCGGCGTCACGGCGTGGACGTTCGGCGGCGATGAAATTCATGCCATCGTTGAGAATCGCCTCATCCTGGCCAATAAACCGGAATTGATGAAGCAGATCATCGATCGTATCCAGGATGCTCGCGCCGGGAGCCTGCGAGACAATCCGAAATTTGCCGCCGCGGCGAAGGCTACCGCTGAGCATAATCTGGTGCTCTATCTCGACATGGAAACACTTCGGGCACTTCCCAACGTGCAAAAAGGTCTGGAACAGGGGCGCCAGCCGCTGCCGATCCTCCTGCTGGCGGGAACAGTGACGGCCCTTCAGAAGGCGCCCTGGCTCGCTGTGGGACTGAGCATTGAGGGAAGCCACGTGACGGGAACGCTGCAGACAGGGGAGGTCACCGAGTGGCCGCAGCCGCTGGCCTTCGCCGTGGCACCGGGAGAAGACGGCGTCCTGCCGCCGATTCATGTTCCCGGCACCGTCCTCACGGCGAGCTTCTACCGGAACCTTCGCGATTTTTACGCCCAGAAAAACGAGCTTTTCCCGGAGAGGACATCCGGCCTGATCTTCTTCGAAAACATGATGGGCATTTTCTTTACGGGTCGGAATTTCACGGAGGAAGTGCTTGCTGAGCTGGAGCCGTATGTCCGCGTAGTGGTGGCGGCCCAGCGGTATGCTCCGGAAGTGGGCACGCCGGCCGTGCAGCTTCCCGCCGTGGCGGTTGTCTTCCGCATGAAGAATCCGGAAAAGTTTCAGCCGGTTGTGGAAGAGGGCTTTCAGAAGGCCCTGGGACTGATCAATTTTGTTCGCGGTCAGGATGCTAAACCCGGCATGATTCTGGATCGGCCGGTGTACAAGGGCGTCAAGTACACACTGGCGTATTTCAACCCAGACCCGGAAGGTGACCAAGAGCATGCCGACATCCGCTTCAACTTCAGCCCGGTACTGGCGTGTCGCGATCGGGACCTGATCCTCAGCACAGCCGAGCCGCTGGCAAAAGACATACTGGACGCCCTGGCGGAGCAGGAGGCAGCGCTTCAAAAGGTGCAAAAGACGGTAACAACGCAGCTTGAGGTGCTGGGCAACCAGATCGTTCGTCTGCTGGAAGTCAACAAAGAGGCCCTGATCGCCCAGAATATGGCGGAGAAAGGACACAGCCGAGAGAGGGCGGAGAGAGAATTGTCACAGCTCCTCACGGTACTCAAGCTGCTGGACGAGCTCCGGCTCACCGAGAGTTTCCACAACCACAGCAATCGATGGGATTTCCAGCTTGAATTGAGCAAGCCGTGAGGCTGCCGGCCGGAAGGTGGAGGATGCACGCCATGATGCAACTACCAGCAGGCGTTTACCGTGGAACCCTGGACAGGGAGCTGGCTGGCCGATTACTCCGGCGGGCCGCCGGTTACGTGGCCGTTGAGGAACGCGACGGGTTGGTCGGTCTGGACGTACCGCAGGCCGTGGTAAGGCTTGTTGGTGGCACGCAGGCAGGCCCACGCTGGCAAGAGATTCAAGATTTGGAGGGGATGAGCGCCGAGCGCGGGCAGTTGAACGGTTACCGTACCTGGGAGCTGGCCCGGCTGGTGGAATCCCCCCAGCCATTTCGCGAAATGCTCACCCTCTTCTGGCTGGACCTGTTTGCCGTGTCAGCCCTGCGCGTGGAGCCGCTCCACCTATATCACGATTTTCGCAGCGGACTGCGGGAAAAGGCCTTCGAGCCGTTGGACAAAATTTTTACCTTCGCGCTGACGCATCCGGCACTTCTGCTCAATCTGCGCGCTCCCTCGAACTATCGATCCCAGCCACAGGCGCAAATCGGCCGGTTTCTCGTGCAGTATGTCGTCGGCCACGACCCCCACGAAAAAGCAACCCTGGTTGCGGATATTGCCCGGGCATACACAGGGATGTTCGTGACCTCGGGCAGACTCCGCGTGTTGGACTACGAACATGATCCGGGACAGAAGACCGTCGGCGACCAGACGGGGGATCTGCGGGCAGAGGATGTGGCCAGGGCGCTGGCGCGCGATCCGGCGACCATTGCAAACGTGGTGCGGAGATTGTTCGGCTGGTTCGTGACCACAGAGGTTCCTGTTCCCCAGCAACTGTTGATCGCCGCACAGAAGGCGGCCCTCGACGGCCAACCGGTGTCAGCGGTGTTGACGCTGCTTCTGGGGTGGGAGGAATGTCTGAAAGATCCACGCTATCGCCGGGTGAAATCGCCCCTTGAGGTCTATCTCGCTGTGGCGCGGCCTTTTGGCTACCGGGCGACCACCCACGCGGCAGAAGCACTGGCGGAATTGGGTTGGGATGTCGTCCATCCACCCACCCTGGCCGGCTGGCCTCGCGGACAGGCCTGGTTGACCGGTTCTCAGGTCGCGCGGCATTGGGCCCTGGTGCAGACCATGCTGACCGGTGGGGAAAACTGGGGAGCTACCTCGCAACTCACTGAAGCGCTCTCCCGGCCGGACTGGTCGGCCAGGCTGGCGGAGACGCTTTTGGGCGGCGAGATCCCGCCCGAAGTACGCAGGGACTGGCAGAAGCTTGTCCAGGCGGCCCGTGACGAGACCGCGAAAAAAGAAGCGGTGGCCTTTCTGGCAGGTTTGCCCGAGTTCCAACTGTCCTGAGTGTGAATCGCGAAGCAATGGTGACGACAACGGCCATCACCGGGCGCGCGTGATGATTGACCGTGAAAACCTCGGCGACATTGGCAGCCGAGACAACCCGATCACAGAGCGAGGGTGAATATCCATGTGGACACGGCGCGACTTTCTGAAGATTTCCGGAGCGGCGGTGGCAGTCGGTGCGACAGCGCCGATTCCCGCCGTCCTGGCCCAGACAGGTATTCAGTTGCCTCGAGGAAAAGACGAGACAATCCTCGTGGCCATTCAGATGGCGGGCGGAAATGACGGCCTCAACACGGTCGTTCCCTATGAGGATGACCACTATCATCGGCAGCGCCCCACCCTGGCCCTTCGGGAATCTGAGGTGATCAAACTCCAGGATGCGGTAGGGTTTCATCCGGCACTGCGTCCCTGGATGGAGCTCTGGGAAGGGGGATATCTCGCCGTCGTCCAGGGGGTGGGGTACCCCAATCCGTCCGGAGCGCACGAGCGCTCGATGGAGATCTGGCAGACGGCCCGACCTGAGGACCCACTCGGCGAAACTGGCTGGCTGGGGCGATTGCTCGATCACTGGTTCGAGGACTCGCTCCAGGACAGCGCGCGGAGCACCATCACACGAGGGGTGTTCACCGGCCGCATCCCCATGCCGACGACCATCCTCGGCCATCATCGGCCCGCGGTGCGGTGCCAGAAACCTGAGGAACTGTTTGCCTTTCCTGCCGGGAAAGATGCCCTGCGAAAACTGGGAGAATCTTTTGCCCGGGCAAATTCACGGTCGGGGACTGCACCTCTGGTCGATCGGGTGACAGCCGCGAAGAAACAGGCGGCACGGGACCTGGAACGGTTAGAGAGCGTGCTTTCCGCGGCGGGCAACGAGGATTTTCCCGACACCTATTTCGGCCAGCAACTGGCCTGCGTGACGGCCCTCATCCGTGCGGAATTGGGCATCCGCATCTTCTGTGTGGACCTGGGCGGAACGGAGCCCGGCAGCTTCGATACCCACGCCCTCCAAGCGGCCAATC
>NZ_JACIYL010000433.1 GCF_014359955.1 Thermogutta sp.
CTATTTCCTGGCTGAGGTGGAAATCACTTCCGATGCGGAGCCTCCAGAGGGAAAATAGGTTTTTTTCGCAAACACATCCGAGACAGATAAGCAAGGGTTTCGAGCGAGGCTGCAGACGAGGAACTATGGACGAAGGTCGATTACGGGATCTCATTTGGGCTCCCTGGCGCATGGCATACATCGAGGGGTGTGATCGCCCGGCGGAGCGGTCTATCCCCGCTGAGCGGCTACTCCCGGAGGCCGATCCTGGCTGTTTTCTGTGCCAGGCCGTGGCTGATCCGGACAGCCCGGAACGCTATGTGGTGTATCGAGACGATCGAACCGTCGTGGTCCTGAACCGCTATCCCTACAACAACGGGCATCTCCTCATCGCACCGTTGCGACACGTGGGACATCCGTCCCAGTTGACTGCCGAGGAACACACCGCCCTGATGCTCACGTTGACCCGCATGATCCAGCTTTTGGAGAGCGTCATGCAACCGGAGGGGTTCAACGTGGGGCTCAATTTGGGTCGGGTGGCGGGCGCGGGACTGCCGGGGCATCTTCACTGGCATGTTGTTCCCCGCTGGAATGGCGACACCAACTTCATGCCCGTCCTGGCGAATGTGAAGGTCATCCCCCAATCCCTGGAGGCCCTGTGGGAGTTGCTCCGCCAGAAACTGGCCCAGTCGCCGCAGGGCGGGACGCCGTCACAGGAATAGGGTGAGAAGGGGAGCGGCCCGCGTTGGTTCGTCACGGCGTGAGAGATGGGTGTCTCGTGGCCCGGGTGGAATCTGCGTCCCTTGGCGGGACGCCTTCCACGGCGTCGGGGTAACCTCTTGCGGGATTGAGTGCCAGAATTTTGCAAGCTAAAATAATTAACAGCGCGATGGTGCCCTTCGCAAAACCGTTATTTTTCATCTGCAACCGAATCCCTCCCCCATGCTCGTTCGCCTTCATGTCATCCGCGGTAAGGCCAACAAAGACAGCGTGGCCATTACACTCCCGGCGGTCATTGGGCGAAGTCGCGAAGCGGATCTCACCATCATCCACCCGATGATCAGTCGTCGGCATTGCGAATTGTTTGAGGATGGTGGACTCGTCAAGATCCGGGATCTCGGCTCGCTCAATGGGACGTACGTGGCCGGCGAACAAGTCCAGGAAGCATTTCTTCCCCCGGGGGCGGTCTTCAGTCTGGGGCCTCTAACATTCCGGGTGGATTACGAGACCTCCCCCAAAGCCGTTTGTCACGAGCCGTCCGCCGTATCCGGCGAAGGTGCTTCGAAGACGCCCTCCGACATCGTCTTCGCCGACGAACCTGCAGCAGAAGAGAAACCGTTGCCCGGCGTGGAACCAGTCCAGTCCAGTTCCCCCGAACCTGCCACCGAACCGGAGCCTTTTTTGAGTTCCTCTCCGAATGCCGAAGCGCCCCTCGCTCGACAGAGTACGCCGCCCGCCATTGCTCCGTCTGACGGTGCTCTGCCGGATTTCAGCGCGTGGCAACCCGGGGGAGAATCGTCTCCGGCCCCGCCGGCAGAAAAGGGACCTGAAGAGAATCGCGATTCATCCCATCCTGCGGAACAGCCGCGCCCTCCCGAGTCGGCAGCGGACGATCCATGGGCAGATCGGCCTCCCCCGTTTACCACCGTGATTTCACGCAGCGATACGGAGCCGCTTGCGCCAATCGTTCTCAATGGGAACGATGAAAATCGCCCGGGCAAATCCCCAGCCAATGAGAAAGGCCGTTCGGCTTCGGGAGAAAGCGCGTCAGAGCCTTCTCATGCGCGCAAGATGGCCAAATCGCGGACGGGATGGTGGCCTTTCAGGCGGTGAAACGTCCCTTGCAGGAACAGGGGGGCGGCAGAGAGGGACGCCCAGTCCGAAAAGACAGTTTTCGGCAACTATTCTTGCCTATTGTTCCAGTCCGCGGAAGAACAACTGGACGGGCGGTCGGACCATCTCGCGATATCTTGCCCGATAGACCTCCGCAAGCTGGAGGAGGATCTCGATGACCAGCAGGTCCGCGCGGGTGATGACGTGGCGTGTGCTGCGTGAGCCCAATCCCTTCAGCAGGTCGGCCGTCACATAGAGATGGAGCTGCATCACTTCGCGTGCTGAAAGTCCGGCCGTGGCAAAGACCTCCGCCAGGTGCCGAAGTTCGCTGCCGAGATGCCCGCTCCCCATGATCACATAAGCCCGCAGAAGTTCACGGTAGTGGACAATGAGCGTGTGGGGGACCTGTGGCGGATCGTCTTCTGTTGGCGGGGTGATGGGGGGAGATAACCCGTCGAAAGAGTGGCGTGACCGTCGGGACAGCTTGTCCAGTTCCCGAAGAACGGCTTTCTGATGCTGGAGGATGCGGAATGCTTCTTCGCGTTCCCGCTGGACTCGCTGCCGTTCAGCCTGGACAAACCGACGATTCTGGCGAAGCAACTGGCAGCGCTGGACAGCGCGAACGGTGGTCCAGATGAGGGCCTGCGTGGTGGCCGTGCTCACGCACAGATAGCCGTCCGCCCCGGCTTCATAGCAGGCCACAGCGAGTTCTTGTTCGCTCGGTCGCCCCAGCACGATGAGCGGGTCGTCGGTGCCGCCCGTCCGGTAACCGGCGACAAGTTCGATCGCATCCAACTCCGGCGGTGCATGCGCGATGAAAACGGCCTCGAAGACTTCGTCGCGCAGTCGGGCAAGGCCCGAGACGCTTCCCGTCGCTTCATGGATTTCAATTTCCACGGGGGCTTCGCCGGCCAGGCCTTCCACCAGCCAGCCGCCGGTCCGCTGGCGGTCGCAGATGTAAAGGACTCTCCACTGGAGGGGAACCCCCTGCCAGGAAGGTCCTTTACTGACGTCACTGGGTTTAAGGCCGGCACCCATCGATCTTCGCCACACCCATCAGTCCAATGCTCTTTTCACCCCCTCGTTGTTTGAGACCACCGGAGGGTAGAGACTTTCCGCGGTTTTGGGACGGTAGCCAAATGGGCGTGACCCGTCAAGAGGAATTTCCGAGCGTCTCATGGAGTACGGGGCTTTAGCCCCGCTTTCCGCGCGGTACTTCAGTCCCCGTCGAAACGGGTCGGAGGGGCACGCTTGTCGTGCCCGAGGAAAAAGAATGGGTTATCGATCGATGTTCGGCGGACCCGACAAGCGGGTCCCTCCGAAAGCGGGCCTGACACGTGCCTCCTACCGAAGATCTACGGGCCGGGTGAAACCGGACTTTCCAGTCGCTTGGAGCGACGCCTTCCACGGGCGTTCCAGGGGCTGGGGATCTCGACTACTCGCTCAATTACGCTCGGCCTTGGCTGTTTCAGCCTTACCACCTGAAGGGGCGTCCACCTCAGATCCCGCCGATGCCTGAACCAGCCGATGTACGGTCGCCTCATCAACGAGCCCCATAGCGGAGAACGGACATAGTTCCAACAGAGTGAGAGTGCCCTTGATCAAGGTCCAGGGAAGCTTGGGATAGCGGCGGGCCAAAATATCGCACAACCACGTCAAAATGGCCACGGGGAAGGGACTGCATATCAATCCTCCGGAAAAGGTGGCCCCTTGAATGGCCGGAGCGTTGGCGAGCAATTTTTTCAGTTCGCTGCGATCAAGGTTCTGGCAGTTTTTCAGAAGTTCGGCGATATCCATACTTGACCTCCAGTAAGAATCGACAGCGCGGTCAACAGGCAGCAACCAGGGGGCTCTACTTTTTACGGCCCAAGAGCTATTCGTGGCTACCGGTTTGCTCTCACCCATACTCTCGTTCATTAATTAAGACGAATTCCAGGGCTGATTCTTAACAAAAATTCTTTGGTTGAGTGACCGCGTCGACGGTGCCGTGTCA
>NZ_JACIYL010000434.1 GCF_014359955.1 Thermogutta sp.
CCGGCGCGGACTAGATCCTCCACGCCCACCGGCAGCATTCCCACGCGATATTCGTCGGGCTTGATTTCCTTGGGAACCCCAATGATCATATGTCGGTCCTGTGATTTCCGTCACTCCGCGTGACAAGCAGCCAACCTTCCCTGCCATTTTACAGAACTTCCCCGCACCATCGACCCGTGTTCTCCGGTGCCTGGCCGGGAGACGACGTCCGGTCCAGAGCTTCGCAGCACCCGCGGCAAATGGATGGTCCTGCTGACCGGGTTCTTACGCGCTGCTCCACGGCCAAAGAGCACAAAGCCGTTTGCGGCGCTGCAAACCTCGGCTAGTTGAGTCCCCTGCGCCGGCAAACTCGAGAAGAATCTCAGGGTTCGGAAGGATTGAGGAGAAACACGATCGCGATGCAGAAAACCAAAGCGCAACCCAGGGCCATGATGACCTGTGAAATGAGGGCGGCGTTCCACTCCAGTGTAGCCCCGCCGTAGACCTTCATCAGCGGGCGGGAAAGTGCCACCACAATCCCCAACACTGCCAGCACTGCCGTGAGGATCATGAGCGGACGGCGAACCAAGGGAACCAATATAGCGATCCCTGCCGTGGCCTGGAGGATGAGGCCGGCGAAGGTGGGAATCAGCGCCGTCACATGGCTGGCGCCAGTGAGAAAAAAGGCAGCCAAACCGGCAACAATGAGCACATCACAAACGACGATCACGGCGATGAGGCTCACGGGCATTGGTCGGAATTTCCTTTGCAAGCGACAAAGCGTTCGGCTGTTACCCTCTCTGCCACACTCATTTTGGAAACGCGAACGAAACGGTCTGGACGCTCATGCGCTCTTTGCCATGGCGCCACGATATTCCTCTATCAACTGCCGGAATCTCTCAAAGAGGTAATGGCTGTCGTGCGGACCGGCCGAGGCCTCGGGATGGTATTGGACGGTAAAGGCCGGCACCTCAAGGTGCCGCAATCCTTCCACGGTGTTATCGTTGAGGTTCCAGTGCGTCACTTCGAGGTACGGAGGCAGGGAATCGGGATCCACGGCGAACCCGTGGTTCTGGCATGTGATTTCCACCCGGCCGGTGTCCTTATTCATCACCGGTTGATTGGCCCCCCGATGTCCGAATTTCATCTTGAACGTCTTGGCTCCGCAGGCGAGCGCGAGGAGCTGGTGCCCCAGGCAAATACCGAAAATGGGCACCTTGCCCAGCAGTTGGGCAATCGTTTGCTGGGCGTAGCGGACCGGTTCCGGGTCGCCTGGCCCGTTGGAAAGAAAGACGCCGTCTGGGCGGTACTTGAGGACGTCCTCCGCGGTTGCCGTCCCCGGCAGCACCGTAACACGGCAACCTGTGTTGAACAGATGCCGGGCGATGTTGTACTTCATGCCGTAATCGAGGGCCACCACGTGCGGGGCATCCGGGGGGATTTCTCGTAACACCTGCCCGTCAAGTTTCGTCCAATGGCTGAGAGGCTGCCGCCATTCGAAGGCTTCCGGAGGCAACACTTCGCGAACGAGGTCCCGCCCGACAAGTCCAGGACTGGCCTTGGCTTTGGCAACGAGGCTTGCGTCATCGAGGTCCACGGTGGAGAGGACACCCTTCATGGCCCCGTGGATGCGAATCCGCCGCACAAGCGCCCGGGTGTCGATGCCCTCCAGTCCCACAATCCCGAAACGTTTGAGGAATTGATCCAGATCCGCCGTTGCCCGCCAGTTACTGACGCGGCGGCTCCGTTCTCGCACAACGAATCCCGCCAGGTGCGGTTTCCAACTCTCGAAATCTTCCTCGTTGACCCCGTAGTTACCGATTTCGGGATACGTCATGACAACGATCTGCCCGCGGTAGCTGGGGTCGGTGAGGATTTCCTGATATCCGGTCATCGAGGTATTGAAACAAACCTCGCCGTCAACCTCTCCTTCGGCACCGAAGGCCACACCGGTGTAAACCGTGCCGTCTTCCAAAGCAAGTTTCGCGATCTTTTCCATCTCTTCTCTTTTTCTCGCCTTGCTTTTTCCTTCCCCGCTGTGCGGAAAACCTTACGCAGGATGAATTTTACCCGTGAACTATCCATTTGACCCGCGCGGGTGCGTGGTCGGGCGCAACATGGTCAACCGGGTGAGAACCGCCACGTCCCTTCATTCGCGGAAACATCCGCTGTCCGCGCAGAATCCACAACTTGCATGGGGTCTTCACGGGGGATGCGAAGTTGCCCGGGCAGAATTTAAAGTTGGCGGCCTCAAAACTCCGATACGATCAAACACGGCTGCTGGGGCTTCACAGCGCGGGCGTTCCCCCGAACGACCGTTCTGGGCGGCCGACCCAGGGGTCCCTGTGTCCGGCGAACAGGGCCCCTTTTCTTATGCCCACCGTTCCGTCTCTCCTGCTGGTCCGGACCCCGTCAACCCGCGCAATCCAGATTATTTTACCCGTTCGGTCAAACTTCATCCACGACCACGGCACAACCTTCGCGTTTGCAGCGTTTTGCCGCGACGAGGAAAACGGTCCCCGGTAGGGGCCATTCATGAATGGCCGCTCCAAGACATGCGCCCCGCGCCTTTCACAGATCGTTACAAAATGCGGGATAGATCAGCCGCGGCAGTCTCGAATGCTTCCGCCTCGTCACGGTCTCAGGAAAGCCGTGGGATGCCCACGGTTTCGGGTGGAATTGTCATCGGTCGGAACTTGAGGACAGGGGTGTGCCCTCGAGTGGGAAGGAGCACCGGGAGAGAGTCGATCTGCGAATTTCATAGAGAAAAACGCCCGCCGCCACCCCCAGGTTGAGCGAATCCACGAGGGGCGACATAGGGATCGTGACGCGATGATCACAAAGGTCTTCCCAGCCTTCCGAGAGTCCCTCCGTCTCATGACCGAAAAGCAGCCCCAGCCTTTCCGGTGGAGTGAAATCGGGGAGCGAGACGGCGGGCGGATCGAGCACCGTCGCCACCAATTCCACCCGCCATTCGCGCTTGAGCGTCTCCAGTTCGCCTCGCAGATGCTGGGTCTTCGCCAGCGGCAAATGGAGGACGGCCCCCATCGAGACGCGGAGGATCCGCCGGGAAAAAGGCTCCGCACACCGCTCGCCCAGGATGACAGCATCAACGCCGAAGGCGGCGGCCGACCGAAAAACCAGGCCGATGTTGTCCGGCTTGGTGATCTGGGGGCAGATCACTAAAACAAGCGGTCCTGGCTTGTCCGGTGGCGGCAACACATCCCTGACCGACGGCAGAATCCGCCTCTTACCGACCGCCAGAACCCCCTGATGGAATTGATATCCCACCACTTGATAGAGAAGTTCTCGGGGACCTACGTAAACTGGGATGGCTGCCGGAATCTGGTCGATAAATCGGTCGGCACAATCCTCGGAAAGGAGAACGGACTCCGTTTCATAGCGGCTTTTGAGCAGTCGCTCCGTAACCAGCCATCCCTCCGTGATGAAGATCGATTCCCCTCGGAGTGTTCGTTCTGGGAGGTTGCGGTAGGGAGCCAGACGTGGATCATCCCACGAGTCAACGCGAATCACCTCGCGAGGCATAAGCCGGAAAAAGTCCTCCTCACTTCTGCTCCCTGCCGAACAGTTGAAATTCCCCGATCGTCGGCCCTTCTGTCGCCTTCAAAATGTTGAGGCGAAACCGCTGCGCCATCACCTCGGAGAAGCGAAACTCGGCATGCTCCCCGATCCTGCTTCCCTTGAAACAGGGGATCCATTGATCCCCCTCCGCATATTCTATCTGGAATTCCTGGACGCGCGGGGCGTAGGCCTCTTCGATCACAGCGCGATTGACACGGCACGGCCGTTGGAG
>NZ_JACIYL010000435.1 GCF_014359955.1 Thermogutta sp.
ACTGGGGGTAATCTCTCCCAGCAGCATTTCATTTGATCCGAGGGTGGGAAATAAGAGCAGAAAGCACCATATCCAACCCACCCGGACCAATCGAGGTCGTTCCCGCACCGTATCCATTCGATTTTCCCTCTCGGATTGCTTGAGCCAGTTTCGAAATTTTTGGCCTTCGGACTGGTATGAGAGGATATGTCACCGACCTTGAGACCGAATTCGGCTTCACTCAGGGCAAAGCCGCAGGCGGTGAGCATGGCTGGGGCCGCCATTCCTGCCCGCATTTTGCGGCCTCTTTTTCCGGAATGCAAGCCGGACGGGAAGCGAGACATCCCCACAGGCGCGAAGAGGCGCGTCAGAGGTACCAAAACAAAAACCGCCGCAACCCGGGGAGCGGGTTCCGGCGGTTTTGTTCAATCAAACCCCCCGCGATATTGCGACTGGATGCGTCGCTGCGAGACGAACGAGGGTCAGGCGTGCACTTGCACAAGCCGGGAAAGCGACCCTGGTTCACGCGTATGGGTTGGCACCTCCGTCGGAATATGCGACGGGAGGTTTGATCATCGTCTCGTGTGTTTTGGCCCACCGATGCATTATATCGGCCGAACCAACGCGAAACTCGATTATTCTGCACGCTGTGTTTGGAAGGTCCCGCTCTGCCTGCATCGGCTGGTATTTTCTGCACGCAATTCTATTTTAGCTTACAGGCCAGGCAGGGAACAGGTCGTAAAACCCCGGTTTTTCCCGTGTTTTCCCCGCCAGGATCGGAATGCCGTTTGCACACGCCGCGGCCATCTCAATCCTTCGGAACCAGCCAGATGTTCCGGTAAACGACACGGTTGCCGTGGGCCTGCAGGTGAATGGGGCGCGGGGGCGGACCTTCCGGCTGCCGACCGGGCGTCGCTCCTGGCAATTCCAGATTGTCGTGAATCACCACCCCGTTATGACGCACGGTAATCCGGGCGTTGGCCACTTTTTTACCATTCTCGTACTTGGGAGGGGTGAAGTCGATGTCGTACGTCTGCCAGACCAGCGGCGGCAGGCACATGTTGACGTCCGGGGCCTTCACCCTGTAAATACCGCCGCACTCGTTGTCCTCGCCGGTCAGTCCAAACGAGTCCAGAACCTGGACCTCGTAGCAGTCGTGCAGATAGACGCCGCTGTTGGACCGTGCCTGTCCGAGTGCCTTCGGCATCCAGGAAAGCCGAAATTCCAGGTGCAGATGATAGGCAGCGAACTTTTGCTTGGTTGTGACGCCGGACAGCAGACTGCCGTCGGGCAGAATGTTGCCGTTGTCGAAAGCGTCCGCACTTTTGCCATCGAAGAGGACGACCGCGCCCTCCGGCGGTTTGGCCCCCAGGGTAGGACTTTTGCGCTCCACCCGGCGGAGTTTGACCTCGCCGTGACCATGTTTCACCGTAAGAACGCCATCGGTAATTGTGCCCTCATAACCGTCACCACGAACAGTCACCTCACCGTCCTGCCGCGTGGCTTCACCACGCAGTCGCGGCTTGGAGCGGTCCCATCCTTCGCCGGGCAACCCGCCGACGAGCACGTACATCTCAAACTTTCCGTCACCGCGTGCGATGACCTGGGCTCCCAGCTTCCCTTCACCGCCGGTCGGCAGGGCACCTTCGCCCAGATATTCTCCCTGAATGTGGAAGTCGGGATCCTGGGCGGCAACTGCCGGATCGATAATCTCGTTTCTGGCACGTCGTTCTTCTGCCACCGCCAGGTAACTCAGCGCCAAGATGGCCACGGCAAAGCCAAGCAGATGTCGTTTCATGGAAGCGCCTCCTCATCAAGTGGTACAACGACCGTGAATCGTGTGCCAACGTGTTATGTGTTACGCCTGACCCGGCAAAGTTGCCTTTTCCCACTGATCGCGCAGGAACGCCAGGGCCTTGGGGATTTCCACCTCCCGATCGCCCTGCACACCGCACTCGAAACTGCAGTAATCTTTGTAACCCACCCATTTCAGCCCCCGGAAACCGTCGATGAAGGATCGCTCGTCCTGACCGGGCAGAACACGTTTCCGCGACGCGAGATGGACATGGTGGAGCCAGGGGCCTCCCGCAACGAAAGCCGCGAAATCACTCGGCTCCTCGATGTACATGTGGTAGAAGTCCCCCATCAGGCAGATCCCCGGGCTGTTCACATCGCGACAGATCGCCGCGGCATCGGCAACCTGACGGAGGAAAAATGCCTCACCGCGATTGAGCGGCTCCAGGAGCACCCGGCTTTTCACGCTGACCGCATACTCGCCGATTCCCGGCAAGATATCCAGGAGCACCTTTCGGATTTCCTGATTGGTCAGCTTTGTCTGGCCATTAAAGGCAGGGACAAAGATGACACCGGTGGACTGTAGTTCTCCCGCAGCGGCCAGGACCTCCTTGATCTGTTGAATTCCTTGCTCGCGGCGTGCGGGATCCTCGGAGACCAGCGCCCCGCCTGCCGATCCCCAGCACACCGCGCTGATCTTCAACCCGGCGTTGGCTGCGGCTTTGGCATACATCTCCACCTTGCCGACGACATCTCCCGGCAGTTCCACAGCATCAAAGCCCCATTTCTTCATTTTGTCCAACTTTTCTTCGAGGCTTTTGCCCGGAATGACGCCTAACTGGCTAGAAAATTTCAGCTCCGCCCCTGGCTGGGGAAGGGAGAACTCCCCTGGCGCTGCGAGGACGGCCGATCCACCGGCTATCCCCCAACCGGCCGAAACTGCCAGGCCAGCAGCGGACACGAGAAATTCTCGCCGTTGCAACATACTGATTCCTCCTCGCGGTAAAAAGTGAGCATCACAAAGGCCAACCGGGCTTCAAGGGCCCTCAAAGCGCCGATTTTCCCTACACAGGAGGGACGGTGTCAACAAGCCGGGTACCTTAACATCCCCAGTTGCTACAGGCGATGGGGATGTGGACGTCCACAGGAAATTCAGGCGCGAGTGAGATTCACGCCGGAGGGGCACGCTTGTCGTGCCCGGTGAGAGCGAGTGGATGATCTAATGTTGAACGGCGGACGTGACAAGCACGTCCCTCCGGAGTGGGGGGCCGTTGATGGATCGCCCAACGAGACGTTGCACTGGTGGCACGTCACGTTCTCGCAACGGTGTGGATGGGTCAACCGACCCCGGATGGTAAGCGGTCGCGCCATCGTAAAGATCCACCCCGAGGGTGGTGCCGCTTTTAGGGGAGGAAACGATTTTGCGGAGTTTTTCAAGTGGACGAACCTCTTTGTCGATAAGAGAACATGTCCGGGTCACGCAACAGACCGGTCGGGCCGCGAGCGCGGGTCGCGGTAGCACAACCGGTGGACCAGGCCAAACTCGGACCACACATGATGTGCCCAGGGGGGAAACAGCCCGGGATAGTCAAGCCATATCCCGGGCTGTTCATTTTTGTCGCGGTCGCCAACCGAGGATTTCACGTTCAGCGGAGTTTAGCCCCTCAGCACGCGCAGCCGTGTTTTTCCAGTTTTTCGCGAAGAGTGTCGGCGGTGAACGGCTTCACCAGGTAATCCGAAACACCGGCCTGGATCGCCTGGAGAACCCGGCTCTTTTCCGCTTCGGTCGTAACCATGATGATCGGAACGTTGGGGTCTTGTGCCCGAATGGCCTGAATGACCTCCAGTCCCGATCGGCCGGGCATGTTCCAGTCGGTGAGCACGAGGCTGTACTCCCCGGGCTTAAAGAGGGCAATCGCCTCGTTCCCGTCGGCAGCCTCCACAGCCTCCTGAACGCCCACCGCCTGAAGTGAGCGAATGATGATCTTCCGCATGGTGCTGGAATCGTCCGCCACC
>NZ_JACIYL010000436.1 GCF_014359955.1 Thermogutta sp.
CCACGGCACACGGTCCAAACCTGCAAAGTAGGCACACTGCACCACCTCCGGTGATAGACTCAGCATGTCATCGGCGCGAAACTCTAGCATTCCCATAGAGTGCGTAAGGATTCATCAGTACGCGACGCCCTGGCCCGATCACACCCCGGTGATACTTTTTAGTGTATCACCTTTTGCTCTCCAGAGTTGCCGAAATTTTTCGCTCGCTCGGTGAAAGGTGTGTCACTTCCGCTACTCCCTAAGCTCCTCAATGGTTTCTCCCTTATCATCGCCCCAAAGAAATGCAGGCCGCTGAGTTTCCAAAAGAGACCCGCCCGTCCGGCGGACCAAAGGAAGCGCGGTGGACAACCCGCGGATCGTCATTTCTGTTTCAAGACCCGGACGATTCACCCCACGTGTGTGAGGGGAGGGAGCCGGACGCCGGAAGCACCCCGGTTGCTCCCCGGTACTCCCACTCCCACAATTCATACAGATGCCTTTCTCCGCCAAACCATCACGCTGTGACTCGAAAGGTACTTCTGACTGCCGTGAAACCTCGACCTCTCACCATTTGCTGTCCGAGTGGGCATCGATTCCTCGCGCCGTTCGCGTTTGTGGGAAAGGAGGTGAAATGTCCTTACTGCGGGCTTCCAACCATCGTTCCGCAACCCGGCGACGCCCCCTCGAGCGAAGCGACGCCGAAACCGCCAAACACGTCGCCACCATTCGATCCTCCAACAAAATCCGATCCCCGATCATTGTCCGGAGGAATTCCAAAAGGCCGGGCACAGGCTCAACAATCAGACGTGTCGGGCACCATCGCAAAACAAGTACCTGATTGTCACAAGCCCGACTTGGGTCGGCCCGAGGCACACCAGAGTTCCTCCCCGACATCAAAACCTTATTCGACGGCCCAAGATAGCCCCTCCAGTGCGCATTCCATCGACCAGCGATCTGTAACGCAGGCCGACGCTTCGTCCACTCTTGCCGGAACACCAGCGTCAACTCTTACCGATGAGGCTTCGACGGATTCGCCCCCAGCCGAGCAGCCAGCAATTGAGAACAGAACAGTTTCACCTTCGCGTCTTTCAGAGGCTACGCCCGAACTTCTGGTCTGGTGGCACCGGATATTCCGTACCCAGCGGGAAGGTCTTTTCCTGGCGGTGGGCTGTGTCCTGGCGTCCTCGTTGCTCACCATCATTGGTGGGATTGTCGCCCTCGCGACGGGATTTCCCCTGTGGGGTTGGTGCCTTCTTGCCCAAGCTGTTCTCGGTCTCGGTACGACCTTTGTCCTTATTGCGCTGCCAGATTGGACCACCACGAGGAATACCGGGGTGTTTTTCGCGGGGATGGCATTTCTTTGCGCGGTGGGCACCGGTCTTCTCGCGTTTGCCTCCCCGGAGCACCTCAAACGGTGGGACCTCGGCTCTGTTCACAACCAGGCACTTCGATGGATGGCTTCCCTGACCCTGGTCTATTTCGCCGTCACGTTCGTCCTTCTTCGGGTCTCCGATGGCCAGCGCCGCAGAGCCGACGCGTTTCTGCACGTCACTCGACGAGGACTCGCCCGCCGCTCAACAACAGTCCAAATGGCCACGCCCGCATATCGGGGAAGAACTCCCTCTGCGCCGTGAACTTCGACGTGCTGTTTGGAGCAGTCGAAACGAGTTGCCGTGAGCGGCGTGAATGTCGGCACTCGGCAAAACCGTGTTTCCTTGCGGTGTCCTCTTTTCACTCCAATCGGAGGGATACCAATCGGGAGCCGGGGAGCGTCAACGAGCCATCAACGGGGTCGCCGGGGTGTTCCGATAAATCTGTCATCCATACTTTGGTCAATCTCTTTCTGTCCAATTCCAGTTTCGCTTTCGCCTGTGTTCGTTGCGGATTGAAAAGCCGCAGGATGATCCCTCGACCGTCCCGCGTCGTTTTGCACTCCACGGGAAGCACAGACTCCGATTCAACTCTGACAGGCGGCGATATTTCCGAAGGTGTACTGCTGTCGACCGGCGAAGCAATCAGTGGGCGTGTTGTTTCGAGTCCGAATCGGGTGGCCATCACGGGATCGTATCCGCCCCGGTGCGGCAAAATGAAGTACGTGAATGGCGTGGGTCCTTCCTGGTCGGCTTTGTAATTGGTTTCCCAATAGTTGTTCATCACGTACGAGAGAATCGTCTGCGTCGGTTCGATGTGCGTCAGCCAGCCCTCGGGACTGAACGGCTGCGGTACATCTGTTCGAATCGTCCCCAGTTCGACCAATGGTGCATCCCAGGAGCCCCATAACACCCCGAATTGGTCATTGCTCACATCAATCCATCGCTGCACGGTGTAGTAATTCTTGCATGCACCGGGGAGTTGGTCTGCTTCGGGCCGGATAATCGCCCACGCAAGCTCCATCCTTATCTGTCCATCCGGAACACGGAACGGAAAGGCCACGTGAACACCCTCCGGCGTACGAACCTTTTCCTTGTCAAGAATCATTTCGACTTTGATCTGGTCCTTGACGTCGCTCAATTCGTAGATCCATTTCACGCTGCGGCACCCCGGCGCCGCACTTTCTACAGCCCAGCGCCGCACGAGCGGCCCCTGTTCAAGCCTCGTCACCGTGCACGCTCCGCTGATACGCTGAACCTTCTCTGGGTTCCGACCGGCAACATAAAGGTACTCGGCCAGGCCCCACCCCTTGGTTTCATCGACGAGATCGCAGTTCAACTGCTTGTCCATCAAGCGTCGGACGGCACCGGTTTGCGGATCGATTTCCAGGCTGTAGCGCCGCGTTTCTATCGCTGGTCCGCTGTCGGGCGATTTGTCAAGGGAATTGCCCGCTGCACGCCCCTGCCCTCCAAAAACGAGTTTGAAGCGTCGTCCCCCGAACGCCGGCACATCCTGTGCCCAGAAGACCACTCGACCATCACTTAGCTTCTGCCACGGCACTTCTGCTCCCTGAGTATCCTGAATCGAGCTGAGAGAACTAAGTTGCCCCTCCAGGGTAACCAGATCGCTCCGCACCCAGCCGGTGGGGTTCAGGACCATGACATAACGGTCTCCAGCCTCGGTCCTTTGTTTCGACGCCAATCCGGTCACAGCCCGGGCAAGAAGTTCCCGAGATTGCCGATCTGCGTCGAGAGCAAAGCCTTGCTTTATTCGCCACTGACTCCTGGCAAACTCACTGTCTGGCTCGGTTATGCTGTTGTGGGCCCCCCAGGTGTGTTCATCGTACAGGATCACGCTGCGCCAGGCCTGGTAGAAAAGTTCGTCGGGGTAGTTGCCAGGCCGAAGCATAGCCCACAGAGTTTCGGCCGAGGACAGTCGGTCGGCAGCTCGTCGGACCAGTCCCGTCTCTCGCGCTGAGGAGGCGGCGCCATCTTCCCAATAGGGTGTAAAGTCTCCGGTGACCTCCGGCAAGTGATCGCCGTAACGTCTTTCGAACTCCCTCATCATCTCTGAGCACGTCGCGACGACCAATCGTGGATAGGCGTATTTTTCGTTCCATTCTTTGACAAAATCGCTGATGCCCACGTCGGGCCCCGCATTGTCGCCCAAGCAATGGCGAAGTTGTACCATCTCGAAGGGATACTGACTCTCCTGCAATTCGCGCAGATAAGAAAACAATTCGGATTTCCCACGAAACCCCCGCCAGTACCCGCGGCGGGGAATCCAGCACAACACGCGTTCCTGACCACTGGGCGATTTCCACCAGAATGCCTTGTCACCCCAAACTTTCAGGGTATGGCCGATCCGATGTCCGCCATTGGGACCGATGGAGAAATACCGCACACCTGCCTGGGCAAGCGCCGTCACA
>NZ_JACIYL010000437.1 GCF_014359955.1 Thermogutta sp.
CTTTGGGGAAGAACACGTCCACACGGAATTCGATCTCTTTATGAACCGGTGGGGCATCAACCAGGACCTGGTGCGGGAGGACGGGGATCCCCAATCTTTTGCTGAGGAGGTCCGCCAGATGATGCGCACAGGCGACGAGCCAGCGGTAAGGGCGCCCCGCTATTCGTCGATAGACATCATTCCCATCAAAATAGTGAAACTGCGCAATCCGCTTGTAAAGTGTTCGCACCGGTCCAAAAAGTCCCTGGAGAATCTCGGCTGTCTTCGACGGCCCGGCAGATTGCCGCAGGGTTTCGATAAATTCCCATTCACTTGACGAGAAAAGCAGCTCGAGGTCGAGCCGATCCTTCAAGTCGTAAAAACTCCGTTGGAGCATCGCCGTGGCGGAACGAACGGCATGGTGCCAGTAAACCTCGCTGAACATGACGTATCGTGCAAAGACCATGAGCTCGGCGGCCGTTTTTCCTTTTTCGGTAATGGCCAGGCCGTCACCCCGTTCATTCAAACAGAGGCTGCCCACCAGCCGTTGCTGGTCGAAAAAACGGCCATACGGGACACCCGCATGAAGACTGTCTCGGAAAAGATAATCCATTTTGTCCACATCGAGCGGACCGGAAAGAATGTTCTGTAAGAGGCTTGACACGCCATCCCTCCGACGTTTGGCGATGAGGTTGAGCACGTCGTCGGGTTGCAGGTTCCAGTCACGTTCCAGAAGCAGCGCCACAGGTTCGTCCCGCAAGAATCTGGCGACGAACGCTTCATGGAGTGGCACGTCGGGCAGGCCAAGGTCCTCGATGGCGTGACAGAATGGCCAGTGCCCCAAATCGTGGAGAAGGGCGGCAACGATCAGTTTTTCGCCCTCATGCGGCGTCACCTGGGCGCGAAACCGCTGATCGTGGGAAAGATGCTTGAGAACCAAAAGGGCCAGGCGATACACACCAAGGCTGTGCTCGAATCGGGTGTGATTGGCGGCCGGATAAACGAGGGAGACCAGGCCCAATTGGGTAATCCTTGCCAACCGGCGAAAGGCCGCTGTATCGATCAGACGGCGGACGCGGTCGGTAATGGGAACGTCCAATTCCGGCGGAATGCGAATGAGTTGCCGCCGTGAATCAAGAGCCATGAGTTCGGGAATTTCGTCCCAACGAGTCATCGTTTCTTCCTCGTCGCAGCGGGCGGAATTGTGCCGCTTTTCGAAGTCGCCCTCGATGGATGAAAACAGTCAGCCCCGTGGATTCGGGCCCAATCCGGCCATCGTCGTGGGAACAGCCGCTGGGGAACAAAGCGACAAAAACAACTTAGGTTTCATTCTGCCATGTTTGTGACCTGGCCGGGAGCGGTCCGGGAGGTTTGATTGTGTTGAGGAAGGATTCTGCGCGTGCTGCAGGTCGTTCCGGGAAAAGATGAACGAATTCAAGTTGGACGCCCGGGATGCCATTGAGGGTGTGGCTTTTCTACCACCACCGGATGTGGTAGTAAGAAATAGGGAGCCAAATCTGCCCTGTCTTTTGGGTCACTGAGTTTTCCGCCGCAGGCACCGTGATTGGAGGCGGAGGATATGCTGTTGAGGAGAATTGGTCTGGCGCTCGTCATCGCCCTGGTTGTGGGTGGCAAGGCCAGCGAGGTGTTGAGCCAGGAATCGGACATACACCGGCGTTTTCTGGAGGCTCTCAAGCTCCGGGGGTATTTCGACACGGCCGTGGAATATCTTGATATGCTGGCCGGTGATCCGACGTGCCCGCCGGAGTTGAAAGAGGTGATCGATTATGAGGCGGGTAAGGCCCTTTTGGGGGCAGCGCAGGCGTCGCGGGTCGCCCAGACGCGGGAACAGCTTCTGACGGCGGCCGTGGCCCGGCTCAAAAAGTTTGTGCAGGAGCATCCCCAGCATCCGGCCGTGCCGGAAGCGACGGCCGAGATGGCCCAGGCCCTCATTGAGCGTGCGAAGGGACTTCTCGCCACCACAGAGGGGAAAAGCGATCAGGAGGCCGAACCCGCACGGCTGCAAGCTCGCAAACTCATCGAACAGGCGAGGCAGGAGTTCGAAGCGTTCAAGAAGGCGGCCTATAATCGGGCCAAGGAGTTTGAAAATAAGGTCATCGACCGGGCCAATACGGCGCTGATCAAGGAGCGGGACGAAGCCCGGGCGATGTATTTGAAATCGCTGATTTATTCCGTCGGGGCCCTCTATCAACTGGCGCAAACCTATCCGCCGTCCAGTAAAGAGCGGAGTGACCTTCTCAAACAGGCGGCCGCCGAATACGAAAACATCTTCAACAAGTATCAAAACTACGCGGCGGGCATTTATGCCCGATTCTACGAAGGTATCTGCTACCAGGAATTGGGTCAGGACATGCAGGCCGCTGACATCTTCAAGGAGACGTTAACCGTGCCCGGTGACTCGCCCGAGGTGCAGCGGCTGCATACGGAAGCACTGGCGCGGCTGGTTCAGATTTATCGAAAGAACAAAAGTTACCAGGCTGCGGTGGATGCCGCCGTGCAATGGGAAGAATCTGTGCGCCCGGATGTCCGCGACTCAGAATGGGGGCTCAACCTGTTGTATGAAGCGGCACTGTCAGCGCTGGAACTGGCCCAGGCGGCGGATAAGGCGAAGGACACGCGATCGGCGCAGCAGTATCGCGCGACCGCCCGGCGCTTCCTGGAAATCGTCTCCCGGGCCCCCGGTTCCCATCGGTTGGACGCGCAGGCAAAGCTCGCCGAACTTTCCGGGGCTCAACAGGATTTAAGCGTTCAGGATGTCCAGACGTATGCCGACGCAAAGGCCCGGGGTGAGCTGGCCTGGGGGCGGTTTCTGGGATTGATGGCCCAGCTTCAAAAGGGAGAAGGGGCTGCGAAGCAGCTCCGCGAGGAAGCGACGAAGGCGAGGGATCTGGCGATCGCCTTTTATCGAAAGGCGCTGGCTCTCTATAAGAACCAGCCTCTCGAAGAAGTGAACCTGATGCGATTCCAGATGGTTTTTCTTTTCTGGGATGCCGGGCGCTATGAAGACGCGGCGGTCCTGGGCGAATTTCTCGCCCGCCGGTATCCGCAGAGTGCTGGTTCCCAAAAAGCCGCCGAAATCGCTGTGAAAGCGTTGCGGAACCTCTTCATCGAAGCGCGGAAGAACGGACAACCGGCAGATGCCGAGTTGAGCCAGATGGAGTCTCTCACGGGGTATGTGTTGAGCCAATGGCCCGACCAACCGGAGTCCGGAGAATGTGTGTTGACGTTGCTGGAGAGCTTTCTGGATCTCGACCAGCTTGACGAGGCCAAAGCGTTCTTGAATCGGCTTCCCGAGAATTCTCCCAGTCGGGCCCGGGCGGAACTGCGGATCGGTCAGGTTTTGTGGATGCAATACGCGAAGGCGGCCACCTCTCGTGAGGAGGGAGCCGCTCAGGAGGATGCGCAGGGGCTGCTGGCGGATGCCCAAAAATATCTCGAGCAGGGCGTCCAGCGGATTCGCGCCAGTTCGCAGGGAGTGACGGTTGATTATTTCCTGGAATACTCGGTGTGGCTCCTCGCTCAGCTCTATGTCAACACGGGACGGACGGATGATGCCATTAAAGTTCTGGAGGATCCCACGATTGGCCCTCTGGCTCTGATGCGCAGCAACCACAGCGCAGTGAGTTTGCCGAAGTTCAAGGAAGAAATCCTCAAAACAGCGCTGCGAGCCTACGTGGGAGCTCAAAATCTGGACAAGGCGTTTCAGATTCGGGATGAGCTGGAAAAACTGGTGGCGGGTAGCAATGACGCCGAGGCAACCCGACGCTTGACACTCGT
>NZ_JACIYL010000438.1 GCF_014359955.1 Thermogutta sp.
CGCGAGCAGCTTGAGTACCACGCTGCTCGCGCGCCCGATATCTCCACTGGGCCTGCTGGCCCTGCCCGTCGCGTTACCTGTTTCCGCCGTTCAGATTAGCGAACGGATCGCTTCAACACCTGCCAGAGCGACGGCGTGGTCGTTCTCCACGGTGCTGCCCGAGACACCGATTCCGCCGATAACTTCGCCCTGCGAATTGCGAATCGGGATTCCCCCGGGAAACGTGATCAGTCCGCCATTGGAGTGTTCAATATGGTAGAGGGGGCCACCTGGCTGTGAGAGTTTCCCAATCTCGCCGGTCTCCATGTCAAAAAATCGCGCCGTCCGCGCCTTTCGGATGGCGATATCGATCGACCCGAGCCATGCACCGTCCATCCGCACGAAAGCCTTCAAATTGGCGCCGGCATCCACGATGGCGATATCCATCTTCGTGCCAAGCTCCTCGGCTTTTTTCATTGCCGCTTCCAATGCCTTCTGAGCAACGCTGAGTGTGATGTCGTTCATGGGAAACTCCGTCGTCTTGAACCAGAACCGTCTTTCACTTGTGACGAAATCGCAACGTACTCCAACGGGGCCGCGCATCCGGCCACGCAGCGTGGATTGGTTGGTCTTGCCGAATACCGTCCAAACAACTTCGGGCAAGGTCGCGAAGCAAAACTCCCCCCGGAACGGCATTGCCTGTTCGCGGTATTGTATCACCTTGTCAAGACGTCTCCTGCCAATTTTCTTTGGTCTGCCGGATCAGGAAGGGAGATCCTGGACGTCGGGTTTGTGCCGGGCCTCCCATGCCAACAACCGGGCTTTTATTGCTGTGCCCCCGCGGGCGGTAAAACCGCAAAGTTTCCCCGACGTGGCGATCACCCGATGGCATGGTATGATAAGGGGGACGGGATTGCGGGCAAGGGCCTGGCCGACAGCGCGGCTGGCCTGGGGATGACCAACCAACTCGGCGAGCTGTTTGTAGCTTCGTGTTTCCCCGTAGGGGATGGACCGACAGGCCTCCAGGACGCGGCGGGTGAAAGGTGAGCAACGCGACAAATCGACTGGAATGTCAGTAAAGTCCACCGGACACCCGGCCAGGTACCCCGCGAGGAGCGTTGTCATTTGGTGGATCAGTTCCCAACGGTTGGAAGATAGGTCGCTTAGCTCGGCTGCGCATGAAGGCTGACGGTAAGGATTAACAACGTATAACCTTGGCACGGGGCAAGTGGGCGATTCGCGAGGCGCCACCCGGGCATGCAGTTCGGCCAGACGGCTCGCCAGTGCCGCACAATCGGCGGGACTGACCGCAACGCACACGTCGGCGGCTTTGCTGGAAAGATCGTCCAGTAATTCGGCAGTCGTGGCGGCACCAAGAGTCCCGCAAACCACATGTTCACCGTCAACCGCGAACCCGAACCAGCCTGGGAAACCTCTACAGCAGATGAAGTGGCACTCGGTTTGCATGACTGACGTATTGGGAGCGATTTGGCCGGCCGTTTCTTGCAGTTTGGAATCCCGGCCAAACAGCTTACAATAAACAGGTGACAGGGCAAAGCCCCGGAGGTTTTCCCCACAAAATACTGATACGAACTACCCCGATCACGGGGCTTTGACAACCCAATTGCCCACGTTTTATACTCGCGCTTTTTAAACCGGTGCCTCTTGAGGGGAGCGCGGGATTGAGGAAGTTCTCACGAACCCTTGAAAGGAACTGCACCCGGTCGCTATGGAAACCTATCATCATCTGTGTGATGATCATTACATTAACTTGACCCTGAACACCGCTTTGACGCTCCCATCCCATCGGGAGACTCTCATTCATTTCTTCGAGCGGATCCAGCGTTCGTTTCCGGGAATGAAAAACTTTTATGCCCGGGACCGTTCGGAAATTGTCCTGGAAGAAGATAAGGTGGAGAGCTCTTATCGATGGCTGACGCTGGAGCCCAGGCGCATCAGTGCGGGCCATGTGAACCCGGAGGCCGTGGAGACCGCTCTCCAGTTTCACCGCCTCATCCTGGAGGTAGCGCCCTACCATCTGTCACTCAGTCCGCTGGACTGCGAGGCCATTGATCTACTTTTTGGCTTCGATTTCACATATCAGGGAAATCACAACCAACTGGTTGCTGACGCGCTGGGTGTCCCCCTGGCCTTTGAGCGTTCGTTGGAGATTCCGTCCGCGCAGGTCGTCCATTATGAGCCCGCCATCACTCTGGCGTTAGATCGCGATTGCCGCCTGCAGTGTCGGATCAGCGTGGAAACCCGGACCAACGACTACCATGTACGGACCCAGGAGTACCCGGAAGAACAGGTCAGCGTGTACGTGACGTGCCGCTATTATGGATGTCTGCCCGGGCAAAATGGCTTTATCCAAACGCTCGATTTACTCGCCAAAACGGGCAGGGCGGTGATCGACCAGTATGTCATCGAATCGATTCTCCAACCGCTTGCCAAGGCGATCACGCTCCGGTAAATGGCCTTGTGGGACGCGTGAGGAGCCTCCCGGCGACCAGACTCTTCGCATGTGACGCCGCGGCTGAGCGATGGACTCGCTCAGATTGAGAGCTGCGGTTTGCCGACAAGCTCGCGCGGCTTCTGTGTCGCCCCGCTCCTATCGGGCCAGGCAGTGCCCAGAGGTCAAGCTATTGACCCGGATTCTCCTGCCAAGGAGCCCGACATTCCTGCCGAGCGACTTGTTTTGAAAGAATTTTTCCCATAGAATGGGCCGCCGATCGGGGTTATCGGGTTGTGCACTTCACCGGTCCGATGAGCGGAGGCCTGCGGTATGAATCGTCGCGCTTTCCAGGCGTGTTTGCTGGCGGTTGTTGCGTTCGCGGCGGGGGACCTCATCAATGCCCGAGCTGCCGAGCCGCGGAAGGACAGAACGGTCATCCTGGTCAGCGTGGACGGTCTGGCTCATTTCTACCTCAATGATCCCCGGGCGGACATGCCGACCATTCGCCGTCTGGCCAGGGAAGGCGCGAGTGCCCGGGGAATGATCACGGTTTTCCCGTCGGTCACGTGGGCTGCCCACGCCACGCTTTCCACGGGGGTCTGGCCGGGAAAGCACGGAGTCATCGCCAACGATTTTCTCGATCGGCAGACGCGTCAGAAGGTCACACTGCTTTGTGATCCGGTGTACGACAAGGAACAGGCTTTTCGGGTGTCCACGATCTACGATGCCGCCTACAAGGCCGGGTTGGTCACGGCAGGGGTCCTCTGGCCAGTGACGAGAAACGCCCGCACGCTGCACTACAGCGCTCCGGACATGCCGGGCGATGACGCCTGGACCCAGTTTGGCACCCCGACCTGGATTGCGGAACTCCGCAAAATGGGGCTCCCGGTGGACAGCCACGGTCGATGGTGTCGAGAAGGTGGGGGCGGTGTGCCGCGCGACTGGCTCTACACCAGGATGACACGCCAGCTCCTTTTAAAGCATCAACCCAACTTGGTGATGATTCACCTGGTGGAGCCGGATCACGTGCAGCATCGCTCCGGGCCGCGTTCCGATGATGCGTACTGGTGCGCCAGCTACGCGGACGATCGTATTCGCGACATCGTGGAAGCGATTGCCGCCTCACCCCATGCCCGAAGCACGTATTTGATTGTCTGTTCGGATCATGGGTTCTTTCCGTATCAAAAAATCATTCAACCCAATGTCCTTTTGCGCAGGTTGAATCTCCTGGAAGAAAAAGATGGAAAGGTCGGCCCGGGGAAAGCCTGGTGCATCTCCCAGGGTGGAAGTGCCGGCGTGTACATCCTGGATGAGGCCAACCGGTCGGCCCTGATCGCACAAC
>NZ_JACIYL010000439.1 GCF_014359955.1 Thermogutta sp.
TGTCCGTCCGTTCACCGTTACTGTGGCTCCGGGGTCCAGCCGCCGGTATTCGGTGGCCTCGACCCCCACACTGGCTTGCAACGGGACAGCGTCCTTGAGAAGGGCAATGACCACCTGGCCGGCCTCGGTAGCTTCGGTGATGGCTCCTTCGATCACGAGAGTTTTGCCGTCGGTTTGGGGGATTCCCCAGCCGACAGTGGCCTCGGTGCGGCCTTCGTGATCAGAAAGGAGTGTCACTCGCTCCGGTAGTTCAAGGCCCTGGAGATCGATGATGACCGGCCCCCAGCCGGTGACAGTCATGACGCCCCCGGTATAGGCTGTGATGCGTACCTTGACAGGCTGTTTATCCTTCTGGGCCTCAAGGACCAGCGGGACGGATTGCAGTTGGAGTGTTCTGGTCTGCATGCTCTCAGTTGGATTGTGAATTGGCCAGTTGCAAAATTCGCTTCTTGTAGCTGGGGTTCTCTTCTAAGAGGTGGTTCACGAGTGTGGGCTTGGCGCGTTTTGTTTTCACACACCACTCAAAAAAGCGCTCGGCTAAGGGGAGGGAGAAAAATGTGTTTTCGGGCGTCACCGGCTCCCCGTCGCTCCACTTCCCGCCCGTGGTTTCACGCAACCAATCCTCAATATCCTGGCGGGTGATGATCAACCCACGCCCCTCAGCCTCGCTGATAAGACCTGTCCCCAGCATCGGCCAGCGGGCGGCTAACAAGGTCTGAATCTGGCTTTGCGTTAAGCCATAGCGTTTCAAAGCCAGGGCGGCGATGGCTTCATATTCTTCATTGTTCAGGTACTGCATGGGTTTGCTCCTTGCTCTCGCCGTCATTGTATTGAGTTTCAGCCATTTTTTTCGGGTTATTGAGGGAGTCCGATTGTACGGGTACAGTGTTTTTCTTCCCCCATCCGCAACGCCGGCACTTCAGATAGCGGATGCGATACAGGCCCACTTGCTTACTGGTTCGGATGATCACTTCCGCACCACATTGCGGGCAAACACGCCAGGCGTAGCGGGCCAAAACTATGGGGATGATTGGATGGGACATAAGAGGGCTCCTGATGCTGCTTTTGCGGGGGCGTTTTTTTGTGCGGGAACCTATTCCCGATGCAAAATAGGGGTATCCGTGGGTGCCTTTTTCAGCCTCGCGCCGGCCTTTCCGGTCGGGGGCACTCTCCCCGGCGGAGGGCCGTTTCCCTAACGAACCGCTCCGCGGTCTTGAGCCAGTCCACGGGATCGATCTTGAGTAACCGGCATGCATCCAGTAGCAGGGCCACCGCGGAGTCATGGAAAGTGTCGTACAGCTCGAAGAGGGCTGGAAAGTTACCCACGGGTCGCGCCGGCGTCCCCGTCGGGATCATGACGTATCCCGGACCGTATTCGCTCGGTTGCAACCGGAGGGAATACCCCGCCTCCCAGAGTGTGTGGAGTAACAGCCAGCCGCCCACTTCCTGTTTGTGCTGAAGCAAGATGGCCACTTCGTCAGTCGTCAACGCCCCGGGCTTCACGCCAAGCCGGAGTTTGCCGTTTTCCCATACCACCTTGACACCGGGGCGATTGAGCCAGTGAAGGAAGTATGTGGCGCTTTCCGGGCTGGTTTCGGGGTCAGTGCCAGTGTCCAAGGTGTGGGTGTGCCGTAAGTCCATTGCCGCCCTCCGCTCATGAGAAATCCAGCCACGCATCGACGTCGCCTTCCGCCGCTTCTGCCAGTTGATGGTTCACATCATCAAGGTCCACCACGGAATGTTGGGGCCGTCCAGAATCCCCGGAATCCGTCCCGCCACTTTCGGGGGGTGTAGGTGTTAGGTTCTCGGTGGGTTTAGGTTTGGGGTCATTGAGCACATTGCAAGGTTCGTCTAAGG
This sequence comes from Thermogutta sp., assembly GCF_014359955.1. Classification (GTDB taxonomy): domain Bacteria; phylum Planctomycetota; class Planctomycetia; order Pirellulales; family Thermoguttaceae; genus Thermogutta. The sequence goes on from NZ_JACIYL010000439.1 coordinate 1,858, forward strand.
TATCTGCAACTTTGCAATGTGCCCCCTCCGACGTGTTTGAAACCCCGGTTTTTTCCACACATTGCACAGATTGCAAAGCTATTTGTGTTTGCAATGTGGTTTGCAACGTGCTTGTATCTTTGCAATGTGCCCCCTCGGGCAGTTTCCAAAACCAAGGGCCGGGATTCTTTTCGCGGAACGATTCCACCCCGAGTTTTGCTTTGGCCGTGTACAGTGTCCGCTGACACCCCCCGTGGTTTACACGCCAGTCTTCCAGGACGTCTTTGGCTAACCGTGGGCCGGCGCTCAGGGCTACCAAGAGAAACGCCTTGGCATCTTCCAGGGCGTCGGCTTCCGGTCCCGGGCGGGATGCCTGCCGCTCCGCCTCTAGTCCCTCATCAGCCGTCATGTTGACGGGTTCGCGTTCCCATTCCACCCGCGGGGGTTCGCCCGTGATACGGAACGCCAAGCCGGGCAGCTCTTCCGCGAGATTCTGTTTCCCGGGTAGGAACAATCGCCGCTTTTTGTCGTTGGCGTCCCTGGACACATGCCACACACTTCGGGAAATCCCGGTAAAGCCACGTGAACCCATAGCCGTTTCATCAGCCCCACCCTCCCCTGTAGATTTCCGGCGGTGCATGACCACCAGGACGGCCACCTTGCGCCGCTGGGCCAGCTCAGCCAGCGGGGTGAGCACCGCGCGAATCTCATTATCCCGGTGGGAATCCACTCGCCCGCCAAGAAAGTCCCCGATGGGGTCAATCACCAGAAGTCGGCAATCCGAGAGTGACTCCAGGGCCTTTTCGATCACGGGTAAGTCGGCCAGCGTCAGCCCCCGTTGACGCGGGGCACCGTCTATACCGCGGTAGTTTACGGCCTTGAGAATTCGCACCCGGGCCACGTCGGCGTGCATGGCGTCCAGCCGCGGCCGGATGGTATCAGCCGGGTCATCTTCCAGCGTGAGCATGAGAACGGAACCTTTGTGACAGGGTGAACCATCCGGCCACGGGGTGCCGGTGGTCACACGGGCCGCAAAGTCACACGTCAGAAAACTCTTGCCTTGGCCGGGCTTGCCAACTAAGAGTGTGATCCGACCTAACGGAATGCGTTTATCCCAGAGCCATTCCACTGGGGTCGCCACAACCTCTTCCAGATTGATGATGACGGGTTGAAAATCAAACTCCGATTCTGTGTTGTTGGTTTTAGGCGGGAAACCGGCCGTCGCATCCCCGGGCCTGGATTCCGCCGGGGGATCCACCGGGTGGGCATCCCTACCCTGTGTTTTGGCCTCGTTGACCGCCTCGAGGAGCACGTTGAGGGTGTCGCCCATGTCGATCCCAAATTGACGGCGGAATCGGTCCGCCAATTCACGCCAAGCCGTTCGATCCTTCACTGGCACACAATGCGTGATGGGTTCGGGCAGAGGACCGCCTTTGAGAGTGACCACAATTTCACCGTTCCTTGCTGTGGCTGTCAGAACCGCTGTGTCATGGCTCCGCATGCACTAACCTCCGTATCACTGTGGCGTATTCTTGTGCGGCAAGAAAGTCGCTGGGGCGAGTGGGCTGAAGGGTTTCACTTGCCACGACGGCACCGGGTAGTAGCAACGCGTGCATCGCCGCCGGGACCTTTTGCTTGACGAATTCCTCTCCCAGAAGCTCGGCCTCCGGATCATCAATGAAGGCGATGGGCGGAACCACGATACGCGCGGTGACCGCTTCCTTCGGTGCCCGCACTTCCACAGTCCAGGGGCCACCTTCGCGCACCGGGGGCCACGCTATGACGAGAACCGGCACCCGCTGACCCTCCCGGGGCTGTGGCACCGGTTGGCGAATTGTGATCGACCGCTCAGCCATCGGCGGTCCCCCCTTGGTCTTGCGTACCCGCCTGGCTTTCAACGGTTTCCGCCGATCGCCGCGCGACATCG
>NZ_JACIYL010000044.1 GCF_014359955.1 Thermogutta sp.
TTGCGGAGAATTTCGGTCGGAATGTTTGTGGCCGCCGGCTCTTTCTGGATATCCGCCGTCATCGAATCACTCATTCAGAGGGGTCTGGCCCCGACGATAGGTTGGCAATTCCTGGCGTATCTTGTGCTGACCTCGGCGGAGGTTCTGGTGTCGGTCACCTGTCTGGAGTTTGCCTACACCCAGGCCCCCAAACGGCTCAAGTCGCTTGTCATGGGGATGTATCTTCTTTCGGTTTCGCTGGGGAATGCATTCACGGCGGCCGTCAATTACGTGGTGAAGCTGTACCACCTGGATGCGCCGGGCAACATCATGGCTGGCCCCGGGTACTTCTGGTTTTTTGTGCTCACGATGCTGGTTACGGCGGGGCTTTTCAGCCTGGTGGCCAGCTTTTACCGGGGGAAGGATGTGCTTCAGGACTAAGAAATGGCCGGGACTGTCCCGCGCTGCCGGCCGAGAAGGAAAAGGAGCAGCCGGAGCCACTCGACCGGCGACTGCCCCTCGAATTTGCACCCAGGGGGACTTGGCACGGAAGCGATCTCTGTGGTTAAATACGGAAACCCACTCTGAATGGAGGCGGCGTGAGGACGCGAGGGGATCTGCACCACGATTTTCCTTCCTGCCTCCCCATTGAGAAAATCAAACCCATCTGATAAGATCTAAGTTTTTCGCCCCGAATCAGGGCGGCGAGGGATATTATTCACTATCAGGGTGATGTTTTATGGCGGGCGTCCTGAATGAGATTATTCGCATCCGCATGGAGTCGTACGACCACGCGGTGCTCGACCAGTGCGCGAAGGAAATTGTGGACACGGCGAAGCGCACACACTCCAAAGTGCATGGTCCGATTCCCCTGCCGGTAAAAATCGAGCGGTACACGGTTCTTTCCAGTCCCCACGTGGACAAGAAAGCTCGGCAGCAGTTTGAGATTCGGACGCACAAACGCCTGATCGACATCCTGGAAGCCACGCCTAATACCATTGAGCAGTTGAACAAACTGACGGCCCCGGCAGGGGTGGATATTAAAATCAAGATCATTCCTCGCGGTCGGAAGTGAAAAGATCGCGGCAGGTGTTTGAGGCGGGGTGACGGGGCGGAGTGAAGCAGGTTGGTCGGTGGATTCGGCGGTTGTCAGTAGCGGCGTATGATGTGGAAGCTCCAGGGGTAACGGCGGACCGGTCCGATGCGTCCTCTGGGGCAACGCAGGAAAAGGTGAGCAAACCATGGCACTCGGACTTCTGGGCCGAAAAGTCGGCATGACTCAAATATTCGACGAGGACGGCCGGGTGATTCCGGTAACGGTCATCCAGGCTGGTCCATGTCATATTTTGCAGCTTCGGACGCTGGATCGGGACGGTTACGAAGCCATCCAGGTGGGATATCTTGACAAACCTCGTCGCAAGGCGACCCGCGCGGAGCGGGGTCACGTCGCCAAGCTTGACAGCAAACGACAGCGGCTTCTGGCGGCGGCAGGTGTAGAGACTCTTCCCAAGGCCAATTGCGAACCGAAACGGTTCATTCGCGAATTCCGGCACCCCGTGGACGGATTCTCCGTTGGCCAGGTTCTGACGGTGGAGCTTTTTCAGGGGGTCAAGGCGGTCGATGTCACCGGCACCACGAAAGGGCGTGGTTTTGCCGGGGTCATGAAGCGGCACGGGTTCGCCGGTCAGAGGGCAAGTCACGGTGTGAAGAAGGTGCATCGGCATCCAGGATCAACGGGTTGCAATACCTCGCCTGGTCGCGTTCCTCCGGGACGGCGCATGGCGGGGCATTATGGTCACGAGCGCTGCACGATTCGAAACCTGCAACTCGTCAAAATCGATCCTGAGCGGCATCTTCTGGTGGTGCGGGGTGCGGTGCCGGGTCCAGCAGGGGGGCTCGTGATCATTCGGCCGACCAATAAGGTGGGTTGATGAGTTGGAGCTGGATCGGAGCAGCGGAGTCCACCGAGGCGAGTTCGTGGGCGTCATCGTCGAGGGCATTGCAGGAACAGTGACATATGGTGAGCATTCCAGTCTATAACCGGAACGGCGAGCAGGTCGATGTGTATGAAATCGACCCCGCGGAACTTGCGCCCAAGATCAACAAGCAACTCTTGCACGACGCGGTCGTTATGTATCGCGCCAATCTGCGGCAGGGAACCGCAAAGTGCAAGAATCGGTCGGAGACGGAAGGCTCCACCCGAAAGCTGTATCGGCAAAAGGGAACCGGTCGGGCTCGAGCAGGTATGCGGCGGACACCGATCCGGCGAGGTGGTGGCCGCGCGCACCCGAAGCGGCCGCAGGACTGGTCGTATCGGCTGCCGAAAAAGGCGCTCCGGCTGGCGACGAGAATGGCCCTCGCCGCCCGCATCGCCGACAACGAGGTGGTGCTCATCGACGAACTGAAATTCGAGCAGCCAAAAACGAAGGAAGCCGCCACTATCCTGAAAAACTTGGGGCTGCAGGATCAGCGGTTGCTGGTCACGCTTGAGAATTACGACGTGACGGCCTACAAGAGCCTGCGGAACATCGACAAGGTGGACACGCTGCCGGTGTCAGACCTGAACGCGTACGTGATACTGCGGCCCAAAAAGGTCCTGATGACGCGAGCGGCACTCGATATGTTCCGCGCAAAAGCAGTGGGAACAGCTAGTTAAAAGCGGAGTGCATCCCCATGTTGAGGAATACACCCAAGCCAGAATTCAGCGGCCTTGAGCCTCACCAGGTGATCCTCCGGCCGCTGATCACCGAGAAGAACCACCACAAGGCCGAGCGGTACAATCAGTACGCCTTTGAGGTCAGTCCGCTGGCGACCAAGGCGGATATCAAACGCGCGGTGGAAGAATTGTTCAACGTGAAGGTTCTGTGGGTGAACGTGCAGAATCGCCGGGGCAAGCCGCGGCGCGTGCGCTGGCGGATTGGGTACACCAAAGCCTGGAAGAAGGCGATTGTGAAGCTGCATCCGGAATACAGAATCCATCTCTACTGATAACACAAAGCGAGTCGTTGCTATGGGAATTCGAGCCTACAAGCCGACATCGCCGGGCCGACGCGGCGCTACCGTCAGCGATTTTTCTGAGCTGACGCCGGGTGCCAAGCCGGAAAAGAGCCTGCTTGTTCCCCTGAAGAAGAAAGGTGGCCGGAACAACCAGGGCATCATCACCTGCCGTCATCGCGGCGGCGGGCACAAGCGGATGTACCGGCTGATCGACTTCAAGCGAAATAAAGATGGGATCCCCGCCAGGGTGGACTCCATCCAGTATGACCCGAATCGCAGCGCGCGGATCGCGCTGCTTGTGTACGCGGACGGCGAAAAACGATACATCATCGCTCCGGATGGGCTCAAGGCCGGTGATACCGTGATGAGCGGCCCGGGTGCCCCGCCCAACATCGGCAATTGCCTGCCGCTTTCCGAAATTCCGCTGGGGATGCAGGTGCACAATATCGAGCTGATCCCGGGGAAAGGGGGAGTGATGTGTCGGGCGGCGGGATGCGCTGCGACGCTCGTCGCGAGGGACGCGAACTGGGCCCAGCTTACACTGCCGAGCGGTGAGATTCGGCGTGTACCGGCGGCGTGTCGGGCGACCATCGGCATGGTCAGTAACCCCGACCACGAAGGCATTGTGCTCGGCAAGGCCGGACGCAAGCGGTGGCTGGGCCGACGGCCTCACGTCCGCGGCACGGCCATGAACCCGATCGATCACCCGCACGGTGGTGGTGAGGGCCGATCGAAAGGCGGCCGGCACCCGTGCAGTCCTACTGGAAAGCCTGCAAAAGGTGGCTACACGCGGAAGCGCGGTAAACCCTCCAACAAGGCGATTGTTCGACGTCGGCGTTCGGTGCGGTATGGACAGTTGCCGATTCGCTGATGCTGGGTGAATGGGCTGGATCCAAACATAGAGCACGATGTGACGGCAGGAGAATATGGGACGGTCACTAAAAAAAGGTCCGTACGTCGATGAAAAGCTCGCCGCGAAGGTGGAAAAGCTGAACGCGGCGGGAAAGAAAGAGCCTATCAAGACCTGGGCGAGAGCCTGCACGATTATTCCCGAATTTGTCGGCCACACGTTCCTGGTCCACAACGGCAAGACGCATGTGAAGGTGTTTGTGACCGAGGATATGGTGGGGCACCGGTTGGGTGAGTTCGCCCCCACCCGGATCTTCCGGGGTCACGGCGGTCGTGGCAAGAAGTGATCGGGAAAGTGGCGACGCGGTGCAAGGCTCACCGGGTGGTGAGGTGCGACAATGCAAATGGAAGCGAAATACATACCGTCGGAATACCGAGCACTTTATCGGTACGCGCGGATCAGCCCCCGCAAGGCACGGCTGGTGGTGGATGTGGTCCGCAACAAACAGGTGGACGAGGCGCTGGCCATTTTGAGCACGATGCCGCATCGGGCGGCTCGGATGGTGGGAAAAGTCATCGCGAGCGCCCTGGCCAATGCGATTGATCAACAGGAGCCCGATCCAAAAAAACTGCACGTGGTCAAGATTTGGGTCGACGAAGGCCCGCGTTTGAAGCGGCTCCGCCCCATTTCCCGGGGGATGGCTACGATCATTCAGCGGCGGATGTGTCACATCGGTGTGCATCTCGGTTATCGAGAGCGTCGTTGAACAATGCCAGAGCGCAGATGGGAGTGCAAGGCCGGACGTTCGACCGAATGACAGACGAATAACCGGAGCGTTGGGGAAGGAAGTATATGGGTCAAAAGGTCAACCCGATCGGATTTCGAACAGGTATCTTCCTTGACTGGAAGAGCCGGTGGATCGCCCCCAAGCGAGAGTTTGCGGATCTTTTGCTGGAGGACTACAAGATCCGGCAGTATATCCTCAATCGGCGGGAGCCCTCGCCGGAAAGGGGCGGTCGCGGGGAGCGCCGGGCCTATCCGATGATCTCCAAAATCGAGATCGAACGGACGCGCGATGAAGTTCGGGTGATCATTTTCACGGCTCGGCCAGGTGTGTTGATCGGTGCGAAGGGCGGACGGATCGAGCAACTTCAGCAGGAACTCCAGGAACTCACAGGACGGCGGATCAACCTGACGATCGAGGAAATCACCCGGCCGGAGTTGGTTGCGCAACTGGTGGCTGAATCCATCGCGGAGGAACTGGAAAGACGGGTGAGCTTCCGTCGGGCCATGAAAAAGGCGATGGACGCGGCCATGGCGCAGGGGGCCAAGGGAATCAAAGTTCAGCTTTCCGGACGTTTGGGCGGCGCCGAAATGTCACGCCGCGAAAAGCAGATCATGGGCTCGGTGCCGCTTTCCACGCTCCGGGCGAATATCGACTACGGTTTCGCCGAGGCCACCATTCCGCAGGGCCAGATCGGCGTTCAGGTGTGGATATACTTGGGCATGTTTAGCGAGGACGACAGCCATGGCGTTGATGCCAAAACGGGTCAAACATCGAAAAAGTCAAAGAGGGCGTATAAGGGGTAAGGCCACTCGCGGAAACCGTGTGGTCTTCGGCGAGTTCGGACTCCAGGCGGTTCAGGGCGGCTGGATCCCCGCTGCCACGATCGAGGCGGGACGTATCGCCGCACAACAGTATTTGCGGGCGGGCGGTCGCCTTTATATCCGTATCTTTCCGCACAAGCCGATTACGTCCATCCCCCTGGAAACCCGAATGGGAAAGGGGAAGGGCGAGCCGGAATACTGGGCCGCTGTGGTGAAGCCCGGCACGATTCTGTTTGAGTTGGGTGGCGTTTCCGAGGATGCGGCGCGGCTGTGCTTCGCACGGCTGGCCCATAAGATGCCGGTGAAAGTACGATTCGTTCGCCGGCACACGATGTAAGTGACGGGGGATCAAAAAGTCGGTTGGACGCGGCAATCAAGCCCGCAGCTGGTGGGTGGAATACAAGATAGGGTGAGGACGCGATGAAAGCGCGAGAGTTGCGCGAAATGAGTACCGAACAACTGGAGGCGCTCCTGCGGGAAACGACGGAAGCGCTGTTCAGGCTGAGAATCCAGAAGCAGACGGAACGCTTGGCGTCTCCGATGGAGCCCCGCCTGAAGCGCCGGCTCATCGCTCGAATCAAGACCATCCTCAACGAGCGGGCGCGGGCCGAGGCCCAGAAGCAGCAGGCGTGAGGGAGGAGTTGAGCGGTCCCTGGCACGGGAGTGTGAACTGAAACTGACACGGCATTTGGAAACAGTTTGGCGTAGACGGGAAGGTTGAAACTCATATGCCGAGACGACGCGAGATCGGAATCGTCACAAAGGCCAACGTGCCAAAAATGAGGCGGGTGGAGATCATCCGTCTCGTTCAGCACCCGCGGTATAAAAAATACGTCAAGCACCGCACGATTTGTTACGTCCATGATGAGAATGATGAGTCTCGCGTGGGTGACCAGGTGGAAATCATGGAGTCACGACCGCTGTCTCGACTCAAGCGATGGCGGCTGGTGCGGGTGGTAGCTCGGGGGCGGGCCGAGTTGATCGAGAAACGGAAGGAGGTCGAAGTCGAGCTCCAGGCGGTCAGTAGAGGAGAAAGCGAAGAAAGCGGAAGCGAAACGAGCCCGCCTGCGCAGTCCACCACTGAGTGAGCAGTGCGTGTGGAAACGGGCCCTGGCAGAAGGAACAGGCATTCCGCGAATAATGATGGGGACTCACCTGGCAGGGAACGCGACGAGAGGTTCAGGCCATGATACAGATGCAAACTCGGCTGGATGTAGCCGACAACACGGGCGTCAAGGAATTGATGTGCATCAAAGTGCTGGGGGGAAGTCGGCGGCGCTATGCGACGCTGGGCGATATCGTGGTATGCAGTGTCAAAGGCGTGATCCCCGGCAGCACGTTCCAGAAAGGGGCGGTAGTGCGGGCGGTGATCGTTCGCACCCGAAAGCCGAAACGCCGTCCCGACGGGAGCTACGTGCGGTTCGACAGCAACGCTGCGGTCATTGTTGATAACGAAGGGAACCCAAGGGGAACGCGCATTTTCGGCGCGGTGGCAAGGGAATTGCGGGAAAAGAACTTCATGAAGATCGTGAGCCTCGCGGCCGAGGTGGTGTGATGCGAATCCGAGTCGATGACATCGTCGAAGTGATTGCCGGAGACGATAAGGGCGTCCGCGGTCGCGTCCTCCGCGTGGACCGGAAGGAGGGGCGCGTGGTGGTGGAAGGGGTGAACGTGGTTCTCAAGCACGTTCGCCCGTCGCGTCAGGCCCGGCAGGGTGGTCGTCTTTCCAAGGAGCGACCGATTCAGATGTCCAACGTCATGCTGGTTTGCCCGTCGTGCGACCGGGCGACGCGCGTGGGCGCGCGATTCCTGCCGGATGGATCCAAGGTGCGGTACTGCAAAAAGTGCAACGCGAACATTGGGGTCATCTCACCCCCGCGGAAGCGTGTGGCGCAACAGGCTTGAAACGAGAGATTGATGGACTATGGAACCGCGCTTGCTGGAAAAATATCGGAAAGAGGTGATACCGGCCCTCAAAGAGAAGTTGGGTCGGCAGAACATCCTCTCACTCCCCCGACTGGAAAAGATTGTCATCAACATGGGGGTGGGTGAGGCCAAGAAGGAGAAAAAGTACCTGGACGAGGCAGTGGATGCGCTCACCCAGATTGCCGGTCAAAAGGCCGTCATCACGCGTGCCAAGAAATCCGTCGCCGGCTTCCAGGTCCGCCAGGGAATGGCGATCGGGTGCAAGGTGACCCTCCGCGGACGGAGGATGTACGAGTTTCTCGATCGGCTCATTTCCATCGCTCTGCCTCGGGTTCGCGACTTCCGGGGGCTGAATCCACGGGCGTTCGACGGGCGGGGAAACTATACTCTTGGACTGAGCGAACAAATGGTGTTCCCGGAATTGAATCCGGATAAATATTCCCGAACCCAGGGGATGGACATCTGCATCGTGACCACTGCGAAAAATGATGATGAAGCGAGAGAGTTGCTTCGCCTTCTGGGGATGCCGTTCAGAAGCGAGTAACCGAATTTGGCAGGCGTAACAGGACTCAACCAATGGCGAGTAAATCCAAAATTGCAAAATTCCACAAAAAGCCCAAATTCAGCACGCGGTTTCGAAACCGGTGCCGGATTTGCGGAAGGCCACGAGGCGTCTATCGCCGGTTTGGCCTTTGCCGTATTTGCATCCGCAAACTGGCGGATCAGGGGATGATTCCTGGTTTGATGAAGGCGAGCTGGTAAAGGGATAAACGTGCCTATGATGACCGACCCAATCGCCGATATGTTGACCCGCATTCGGAATGCGATCCGCGTGGAGCGGCCCCATGTCGATATTCCTGCATCGCAGCTCAAACGCGGCCTGGCCGACGTCTTGAAACGAGAAGGCTACATCTGGGACTGGGAAGAGATTCCGGGACAGCCCCGCGCCACGTTGCGGCTGTATTTGAAGTACGGTCCAAACGGCGAACAGGTCATCCGTCACATACGTCGGGTCAGCAAACCTGGGCGCAGAATTTACCGTCGGGTGGCCGATTTGAAGCCCGTGCTCAACGGATTGGGAATTTTCATTCTCAGCACGAGTCGCGGGATCCTCAGCGACCGGGAGGCCCGGACGCGTAATGTTGGGGGTGAGATCCTGTGTGAAGTGTGGTGAGAGGGACCACCGCGGCCACGCGAATTCAAAGGCGAGGATGAGTGAGAAGCTATGTCGCGAATAGGAAAACGTCCGGTACCCATTCCCCAGGGTGTCAAAGTCACCGTTGAGGGACGACTCATCACGGTGGAGGGTCCTAAGGGACGCCTCCAGTGGGAGCATCGTCCAGAGGTCCAGGTCACCGTGCAGGAGCAGCCGCACCAGGTCGTGGTGCAACGGGTCCAGGAAACGCGCCTGGCGCGGGCACTTCATGGATTGACCCGGGCGCTCGTCAATAACATGATCGTCGGTGTGACCCAGGGCTATGAAAAGCGTCTGGAAATCGTGGGCGTGGGTTACCTGGCGGCTGTCCAGGGGCGGACGCTGCAGCTCCGCGTGGGTTACGCCAACGAGCTGCAGGTGCCGATTCCCGACGGACTGGAAGTGACCTGCCCCGATCAGCAGCATATCGTGATCCGGGGAATTGATAAACAGAAGGTCGGCAACTTCGCGGCGTCGGTCCGCGCCCTGCGGAAGCCCGATCCCTACAAGGGCAAAGGCATCCGGTATCAGGGCGAGCATATCCGCATGAAGGAAGGAAAGGTCTCGGCGAAGTAGTCCTGAACCGCACGGCAGGTTGTGGGAGTCTGCTGGTACGATCGGCGTGATCAGCTAGTAGGATAGGAAACAGGCGGTCGGAAAATAGAAAACACAACACAAGAGAGAGTGAGCCGTGAGTCAGCTTAAACGATTACAGCGGCGACGGTTGCGGCGAATGTATCGGGTGCGTAACAAACTCAAAAGGGTGTCCACGCGACCCCGATTGAGCGTGTTCCGCAGCCATAAGCATATCTACGCCCAGATTATTGACGATACTCAGGGGCGGACGTTGGCGGCGGCCAGTACCGTGGAAAAAGACATCCGCGACATGGTGGGTGGATACGGCGGCAACATTCAGGCAGCCACCGTGGTGGGACGGATCATCGCCGAACGGGCTCTGGCCGCGGGCGTTCGCCAGGTCGTGTTTGATCGGGGGCCGTACAAGTATCACGGTCGGGTGGCAGCACTGGCCGATGCCGCTCGGGATGCGGGTCTGGATATCGGGCCCAAAAAGGAGGTTCAGGCGGCTTCCGCCCAGGAAGAAACGGATAAAAAAGGCCAGAAGGCAAAGGGTGGTGGCAAGGCCGATGCCGCTAAAGGCAAAGGTGGGGAGAAGAAAAAGTCCTGATTGGGCATACAGAAAATTAAGGGTCACTCATGGCAACAGACCTTGAACCGATCCGTGGCCAACTGATTGAAAAAGTTCTCAGCGTCCGCCGGTGCGCGGCCGTCGTCAAAGGGGGACGCCGGTTCAGTTTCACCGCCCTCGTTGTCGTCGGCGACGGCATGGGCAAAGTAGGCTGGGGATACGGAAAAGCGAACGAGGTTCCACCGGCCGTCGCCAAGGCAATCAAAGATGGAATGCGGCGGATGAAGCCGGTCACCGTTATCGACGGTACCATCCCCCATCAAGTTTGGGGAGAATTCGGGGCCGCCAAGGTCGTGCTCATCCCGGCGGGCCCTGGGACCGGCGTCATTGCGGGAGCGGCCGTGCGGGCGGTCTGCGAAGCAGCGGGAATCAAAAATATTCTGACCAAAAGCTACGGAAACACCAACCCCATCAACCTGGTGAAAGCCACGATGAACGCCCTCGAGAAATTGCGGTCGAGGGCCGAGGTTGAACGTTTGAGAGGGACATCACTGGCATGAATATTGATCAGGTCAACCGAGGCATCGTAAAACATAAAGCGCGGAAGCGAGTGGGCCGGGGGCCCGGCTCAGGACACGGCAAGACCTGCGGTCGTGGGCACAAGGGTGCGCGGTCCCGGAGCGGCTGGCGCCAGAAACCCGGTTTCGAAGGCGGTCAGATGCCGCTCATTCGTCGCGTGCCCAAGCGGGGCTTCAATAACGCGCGCTTCGCACCCCGGATTGCCGAGGTCAATGTCGAGGTCCTCGAAAAGCTGTTTGCCGATGGGAGCGAGATTAACCCCGACGTCCTCAGGGAGCGGGGAGTGATCAAAGGCGTATTTGATGAGGTGAAGATTCTCGGCGATGGCGAGCTCACCAAGAAGCTCGTCGTCGCGGCCCATCGGTTCAGCCGCTCGGCGAAGGAAAAGATTGAAAAGGCGGGTGGTCAGGCGGTGGTTTTGCCGGGGAAAACTCCCGTCGAAGAAAAAAAGAAACAGAAGAAGGCAGCCACGACCTGATGATGCGGTGAAAACGGATTAGCTGGCAATGCCTGACACGGGACGGTCCAGTGTATGTGGGAAAAAATTCGCATTATCTTCACGATTCGTGAACTTCGTCAGAAGATCCTCCTGACGCTCGTCCTTCTGGCGATTTACCGTATCGGTGAGCAAATCCCCGTGCCGGGCGTCAATACCGAGCGGATGACGGCCGTCTTCCGCAGCGAAGCCGCCGGTGGGTTCCGCGACCTCCTGGATCAGATTACCGTGTTCGCCGCCAGCCGTCTGGATCAGGCCACCATTTTCGGTCTGGGAATCATGCCCTACATCTCGGCCTCGATCATTTTTCAGCTCCTGGCCAGTGTGTATCCGCCTCTGGAAAAGCTGAAGAAGGAAGGGCCGGCGGGCTACAAGAAGATCAACGAATACACGCGCTACGCCACCGTGGGAATCTGCATCATTCAGAGCTGGATGTACGTGGCGTGGTTGAGTGCCCAGGGATTCGTGCGCCCGGAGTACACCTACGGAGAAGGGCAGGGCGTCTATTTCTCCTGGTTCCTGATGGCTGTCATCACAATGACGGCGGGAACCACCTTCCTCATGTGGCTCGGGGAGCAGATCGATGAGTATGGCGTGGGCAACGGGATCAGCCTTCTCATTATGGCGGGAATTCTGGCCCGGATGATTCCCGCCCTGTATCAGGAACTGCGGCCGGTGTTTGACGAGGGGCTTGAGCTGACCAGCAGCGGCGGGAAACTCGGGTTCGACACGCTGGCTGTGCTGTTCGTCCTCTTTGTCTCGGTGGTGGCGGGGGTCGTGTATATGACCCGTGCCCAGCGGCGGATCCTGACGCAGAGTGCGAGGCATGTGCGCGGACGTCGGGTTTATGGCGGAGCCCGAGATT
>NZ_JACIYL010000440.1 GCF_014359955.1 Thermogutta sp.
AACCACAAGTCGGGAGAATAGACCCCTGCAGCGCGGTAGCCGGCCAGGACGTCTTCCGTTTCTCGGATTCCATTAAGTTCAGGGCAGTCAAGAGTCCCGATGTAGGTTTCTTCCACAATTTCCGCGAATTCTTTGGCGTCCCACGATGTTACGGGAACGAAAGACAGATCCGACGCGGGAAGTTCGCGGGGAAAGTCACGCGCGGGAGAGAGGAGATAGCGAAGCCGAGCAAGGGGCGAAAATCCCGCGTTTTTTAACGGCTCGTGAAATGCCGTTTGGTCCCCTGAAAGGTTGGCAAAGATCAGTCGCGTTTGAGAGCTACGCAAATTAGAGATTATCCCACTGAAAAGTTTTTCCGCCGTACTGAGCGGTTCGTTCTCACGCAGACCCGGGGCAGAGATCACGGCCGTTCGGCCGGGATACATCGTCCAGAGAATGGCGCCGACCACCTCGCTTCCCCGTTGAGCCTGAAGGATCCCCGCGGTGCCTGGAGGCGATTTGCGAAGATGATCGAGGAGCCGCTGGACCTGGGCATCGCGATCATCCGCGGGAAGGTCCTTGCACAGCAACCAAAGGTTGAGGCGGAACGTTTCTCGTGAAGCGGGACGAATAACCAGCCCCGTTTCGTCCGCATTACCGGTCAATTGTTGACTTGGGTCGTCCATGGTTTCCTCTCACGTGACTTCATCCTGGACCGGGAATTTCCCGCGCGTACTGTTCTGCCACTTCCATCACCAACCGTCGTGGTACTCCAATGTCAACCACGTCCACCTGGCCCACAAAGGACGCGGCGTGGGGCTTCAAAAAACCGGGTTTCATGACGGCGAACGTCACCGTATGATCCGCCCGAACGCACGGCTTTCCCGGCTCGCCACTGTCGCAGTCCCAGCCGCTGGGGAGGTCCAGGGCGAAAACGCGGGCTCCCGCATCCCTGGCCATGTTAATCGCCTCTATGAAAGTATCGAATGGCGGTCGGGGATTCCCAATGGCCCCTGTGCCCAGCAGACCGTCCACGATCCACTCGGCCTCCGTGAGCCAGCGTTTCAACTCCTCGCTGTTCAAATCCACTCCCATTACTTTCATCGGCAACCCGGCACGGCGTGCAATCTGGTAATTGAGGAGGGCATCGCCCGTCAGAGATTCTCCTGGAAAGGCCAGTAACAGGAGCACGTCAAACCCTCGCAAATCGAGGTGCCGGGCGACCACGAATCCGTCGCCCGCATTATTGCCCTTCCCGCAGCAAATGACGACACGGCCGGTTATTCCCAAGCGCTCCAATACGTCGGTGGCCCCCCGGCCGGCATTTTCCATGAGGACCGGCCCTGGAATTGCAAAGTCTTCGATGGCCCTTCTATCCAGTTCCCGGACCCACCGTCTGGGAAGGACGACGTGGCGCAACCAATCGCGCTGGAGGAAGTGCCCGTCCATGTGTGGCAATCCCGTACGACGTTGATCGTTGTTTTTCGAGAAAACATCTCACCGCGCACCAGTTTACCAAAAGAGGGCCCTTTTGGGACCCTCCCAGCGTGGTCACACGGTGTGTACGGTTAGTCCACCCGGCAGATTGAGGTCGGCAGTTCGCCCTTTTTTGCCGAGCTATTCTCCGATTTCACTGGACATCCCGGGGCATTTCCAGCGTCCGGCTTTCCAGTCCTGCGAATGCAAGGACGAGGTACACCACGAACCCTACCAGGAAAGCGGCTACTGGCGGGCACGGGACAATGTTGGTATTGAGCACCAGATTGGCCGCACCAACGCAAAAGCCCAAAATCCAGGAAACCCAGCCCGCCGGGTTGAAGCCTGCCCGCGGTCCTGCCCAGCGGTTGCCACTGAGTAGATAGTCGGCGGCCATCGCGCCACAGACGGGACCAAATGATGCGCCGATTACCGAGAACACCTTGACGGCATTGCCGGCATATCCGGAGAGCACGAGAGCGATAGAGCACAGGGCCCCAATGCCGCAGGAGACGAACGGATTGACCTTGGGCAGCGTGGTTTTGAAACTGTTGGCCGCAATGAAACTGGAGAAACATGCGGGCGGGAAGGCCGCGATAGCAAGCAGGTACCAAAAGATGGCGGGGGTCTTCGCGCCCAAAACGGGCGAAAGTTTTTCCATAAGCAGCGTTGTCTGCAAGACGGGAGGCTTCCCGGCGAGCTGCGCACCAACCGCTCCAGCAGCGATCACAAGGGAAAGTCCTCCGGTCAGGATGATGGCCCCGGCAATTCCCACCAGGCCGCCCCATTTGACGTCATTTTCGTCCCGATTGCCCATGCCAAAATCGACGCCCGCAGCTCCGGCGGTAGCGAAGAAACCAACCACATAAGTGGAGACCGCCAGGAAAATACCCCACACGGTCAGCGGGTCATGAGCCTTCACTTCTTTGGCCGCGGAGGCCTGGTCCGTTGCCAGAGTTCCATCCGCCGTTACCTTCACAGGAGTCTGACCATCCTGCACAAGCTGCTCGTGATTCATCTTGGTGACGCCGCCCAGAGAGGCCAGCGTGAGAATGATCAGAATCGAAAGGGGCAACAGTGGCAAATAAGTGGCCACGCGCCCCACATATTGAATTCCCTTGATGCCGATGAGTGTTGCCAGGAGTACAAAAGCGATGGCCACCACGGAAAAGGTCACTGAGCCCGGTCCCGCCCCGAACGGTTGACACAACAACTGGGTGGTGAAAAATGCATTCACCGCCAACCATCCGAACTGCAGAACCCCCATTAAGAACCCTGGCATGATGAATCCGCCTTGCACGCCGTACGTGGAGGTACCCACGATGTAGAGGGGAAGTCCCGTCTGAACGCCGAGCTTTCCAGGAATGAGATAGAACAGGTAATGACACACCAGGGCGGACACAATCAGGGCCAGAATAGCAATCCCCAATCCCTGTGCGAGCGCACCACCTGCTGCAAGCGGTATGCCGCTGCCTTTGGCCAGCTCTTCCAGCATGGGCAATTGATGCCAGAAAACGAACCACAGGAAGATGCCTGCGTAGGTTGGCGCTGTACTTGCATACCAGGGAGTCCGCTGGTCCTTGGGCACCGGACGGGCGCTCGCAACATAATCTGGCAACTGTGTTGACATAGAGTGTTCCTCCTCACTTGAAGACAAAGCCGGCGAAACCTCCACGTTTCGGGTTCATGCACTGATAGCAATCTCAGTTGGCATTGAGTATAACTCCCAAAAACGAGTTGTCCATTACCGCCCTGCGGTTTTGGGCACTCGGGCGATGACACCAATTCCTGGCAAAATTCACGGGCTGCGGCGAGCGGGATGGTCCGAGCTGCGTTTTTGTACGGTTTTTGTGGCGATCGTCACTCCAGGCGTGACGAGGCTGGAACGTTCATGTTGCCCATTTATCGCACTCTCCGCAAGATTTCGGGATTGTCCTTTATTAAGAGATTCTTGCTGTCTCTCCTATTGTGGAGTTTTCCTGTCTTGAATGTTTTATCGCGTTTGGCATAGGACTTTGTTCTGCGTTGACGCAATGGGCGAGGTCCGGTAGCATACGTGCGTCTGGCCATTCTCGTCCCATTGACGGATGCTGGAGACTCGACGTCCCATGCGCCAGAGGATTCCATGGATGGAAACTCATATCCCGCCCGATGTGTGAATATCCGAATCCATCGCAAGCTCCGCTTTCGCCCCCCGACAGGATCCCCGCATGGACGTTAGCGGGAATCTTCTCACTAGGTCTGGCTGTGAGACTGATTGCGGTTTGTCTTTGGGGGTGGCGATTTGGCGG
>NZ_JACIYL010000441.1 GCF_014359955.1 Thermogutta sp.
CACCCTGTCTCGTGGTACGGAAAAAGCAAGCGGGCGGGGGAACTAGTGGCCGAGAAATACGCGGGGGAGATCCCCATTACGATTGTTCGACCACCCATCATTCTGGGGGAATGGGACAAAGACGGGCTCGAAATGTTTCGGCCGATCGCCCGGACAGGCGTGCACCTGGTACCCGGCTATCGCCGCAAATATTACTCCGTGGTTTACGCGGGGGATCTTGCTGAACTCCTGGTATCCGCCGCCGAACGGGGCGAACGCCTGCCCGCGCCGACTCCCTTGAGCAACAAAGGGCAAGGGTACTACTACGCCGCTTTCGAGGAATGCCCCTCTTATGGGGAACTGGGCAAACTCATGGGGAAGGCCTTGGGACGCCGGACCCTCGTCATTCCGGTGGCGCCGCCAGTCGTGTGGACGGTGGCCCTCCTGGGAGAGTTAACGGCCCAGTTGAGGCGGCGCCCGGTCGTCTTCCATCTGGACAAAGCCCGCGAGGCACTCGCCGGTTCGTGGATGTGTTCGGCCCAAAAGGCGCGAGAGCAGCTTAGTTTTTCCACACCCAAGACCTTGCTCGAGCGGCTGGAGCAAACCGTCGAATGGTACCGCCGTGAAAAGTGGCTGTGAAACACTGACCGGCAACCCGGGGTTAGTGAACGGACAGCAGACGACGACATTCTCCCGGCCTATTACGAACCGGCTCGGCCCAGAAACCGGCAACCAACGAGAAAGCGGCCTTTTTCATGGTTCTCCAGCTCGTGGACGTACACAACCTGGGCCGTCAGATAAATGGATTTGTGGTTATCGCTGACGAGTGCCATCAACTCGGTAAAGTCAGGCCGCTCGTCGAGATAGAAGGAGAATCCGCCCCGCGAGATGTCCCGGCATCTCCCGGAAAGAAATCCCGCGGATCCGGTTTTTTGTTGTCGGTCACCGGTGCAATCCGCTGAATCGCCTCGAAGGCGAAACGTGGGCTCCGACGTCTCTGAACAATGCTCTTGTCCATGGCCGGAAACTGCGCTCTTGGGAATCCACAATGCCACTTCTGAAAGAATCTAGCATACCCTCACCTGACGAGGGGGCGTTTTGCCAAAAAGTTTCTGATTTTTTTCCGGTCAGCGGTTCAATTCCCGGCTGGCGATACCGATTTGACGGTTGTTCAGGGGCTTCTTTTTGAAGCGGACATTCCGTCTCCTGTAGATCCCCAACCCTCAGGCAATTTCTACAGGAGATTCCCTTACTTTCAGGCTTCGCAAGGCTCTGATGGCCATTGTCCTGTCTCGCGTTTCTGTCGCGGCGAGTGCTTCTTTGAGACGAGCCACCTGCTCCGGCGTAAAAGGAATTGCCTCGCCAGGCGGAGGTGGTTCAGGCACCAGTTTCTGGGCGATGGCTTTCAATAGCATCGGACGATCTTCTGCAATTCGAGTCGAGAGGAGCCATCCATCGGACCACGTCCCAGGTCCAGGTGGCAGGTCCCGCTTGTTCAGGATCACCATTGCATCCTGCCACTCCTTTTGAAGCCGCCCGTAATCGGCCGTCCATTCGGTGCTTCGATCCAAAACAAGGAGGACGAGGTCGGCTTCGCTCGCAATCCTGCGTGTCCGAGCGATGGCCTCCGCTTCCAGCTCGTCCTGCGGAGACCGTACCCCTGCCGTGTCGTACAGCTCCACAGGCCAGCCTTCGACAACTGTCGCCACCGTCACAAAGTCGCGCGTGGTTCCCGGTGTCGGATCCACGATCGCCCGTTGGTATCCCACCAACCAGTTGAGGATGCTGCTTTTTCCCGCATTGGGCGGACCAACCAACACGACTTTATATGGTCGCGTCAGATGGAGTCCCACCTTTTCCCAGGAAAGCAACCGATACAGGATATCCGTGGCTTCCTGCCAATTGTCATGGATGAGGGCGTTTTCCGCTCTGTCGATCATCGTGGAGAACGCTCCCCCGTACTGGTCCAGCAGAATCGAGGTGACGGTCCAGGTCGCGGCATCGGCCAGGGCAACCCGTGCGGCGGCCACGAGGGCGTCTTTTTCCGTCCGTTGAATCCATCGCTCCCAGGTCTCGCGATGAAATCCCAACCGCTCAAACTTCGCAACAATCGTTTCCACGAGAAGCGGGTTGCCGTGGCAATGCAGTTCGGCGGTCTGGCCATCGACCACCCGAAGGATCAGTTCCTCATACAGATCGTCACCCATGCGAAAACGCACCAGAG
Organism: Thermogutta sp.; assembly: GCF_014359955.1. Lineage (GTDB taxonomy): Bacteria > Planctomycetota > Planctomycetia > Pirellulales > Thermoguttaceae > Thermogutta. The sequence goes on from NZ_JACIYL010000441.1 coordinate 2,204, forward strand.
CGGGTCGAGAAGTGATTTCAAATCGAAATTCCGATCCCGTGCGTCGCACAAGCTGCTCCTCGAGAGCGCTTTGGACGGCGGGGCCTTCCAATCGAATGGTGGCCAGGGCGGCACGGCCAGGGGGTGTTAGCACGATCACACGGTTCATGGAATATTTTTCACCAGAATCTGCAGGTTCGCTTTCAAGACCAGTGTTGTGGTTCCTGGTTCTAACATTATCGCCGCAACAAGCATTATCCAGGATGTCACTTTTGTGAGCGGGCATGTGGCGACAGCCGGAGCAATCATTTGAAATCTTCCGTCCAGTTAACTATATTCTTCAAAAGAGTAAATTTCTCCGCATCGTGCAGTTTCCCACCGCTAACAGTTCGCCTGCAATGGCAGGCCTCTGGGGTGTGTTGCGTCGAGTCGAGTTTTGCTGACATGTCTCAGTTTTAACAGGAGGGATGGACCATGGCGAAGCGATTTCTGTTTGTGACGGCCGCGATGCTGTCGATCGGCCTTGCGGCGAATGCGTACGCGTGCAAGTGGTGGTCGCGGCTCTGTGTGCGACACCATTGCTGCCAACCGGCGGCGTGCTGTGTTCCGGTGCCGGAATGCGAAGTGGTCCCGCCAGCCTGCGAGACTCCCGCTGCTGTAACCGAGGAGGCTCCGGCTGCCCCCACACCTTCCCCGGGAGAGACCAAACCTGAAGCGCCCGCGGCAGCCCCTGCTCCGGCTCCTCAAGCTCCGGCTCCGGAAGCCAAGCCAGAGGAAAAACCGGCCCAACAGGCCGTCCCACCGACGCCACCGACTCCTCCCGCTCCCCAACCGGCAGAAAAACCCGCTGCTCCCCCAGCGCAGGCCCAGGCAACTCCACCTGCCCCGCCAGCACCGGCTCCGGCGCCAGCTCCTGCTCAGGCGTCGCCTGCTCCCGAGGCAAAACCGGAACAGCCTGCAAGCCCACCGGCACCTCCGGCACCTGAGGCGGCTCCACCGCAGCCCGCTCCACCGGCCCCGGCTCAGCCTGCCGCTCCTCCAGCCCCTGCGGAAGAAAAGCCTGCCCAGCCGGCTCAGCCACCTGCTCCGCCGGCGGCCCCCGCCCCGGCCCAGCCTGCGGCTCCAGCGGCTCCTGAGGCAGCACCGCCTGCCGCTCCACCGGCTCCTGCACCGGCCGCCCAGAGTTCCTCCTATCGCATCTGGACGGACGATACCGGCCGGTATCACGTGGTGGCTCGGTTTGTTGAAACGTTGGAAGGTGGCCGTATTGTCCGGCTGCTGCAACCGGATGGGCAGTACGTCCGCGTGGCCTTCGAACGTCTGTCTCGGGATGACCAAACCTACGTCTTGAGCACACTCGGCGAACTCGCCCAGCGGTGAAGCTCGGTTGCCGCTGAATGACCGGCGGTAGGCACCCCGGAATGGTGTCCGCTTGCAGGTGTTTTTTCAGAAAAATAGGCACCGATTACTGAGTGTTGCCGGTGCTGAAATGACAACCCGAGACGGGAGTACCGGCTCCCGTCTCGCTTTTTTGTTGAGTCAAGCCTTGTGCG
>NZ_JACIYL010000442.1 GCF_014359955.1 Thermogutta sp.
TCATGCCCGGTGGTAAAGGCCCTCCCGGCTCCGTCTGGATTCCCGGTGCGCCCAGATCAGCCGCCAGACGAAGCGCTCGGAGGGTGTGTTCGCGGCGGATTGCCCGATAGAAAGGATCCGGCTCGATCCACGACGGGTGCCAGTATGGTTGCCGGACGTCGGTGACGCCCCGCATCATGAACGCGTTGATGTTGGAAATATGGAGGTGATGCTCCTGGAGAATGCTGCGCAGCCGGTCCACATCCGCCGGGAGTAAACTGAGCGGCCAGGCGTGGGGAACATCCGCGAGAAGCTCCAGCCCCTCGTATCCCAGGGAGGCGATGCGGGCAGCCGTCTCCGCGAAAGAAAATCGCGTGTAAGCGTTACTGCTGTAGGCCAGTCTCATAGGTTGTGACGTCCTTCTCAGCGTTCCTGCATGCCCATCAATGCTGTCAATGACCGAACGAGCTATTCTACCCGCTCCCCAGGCCGAACAGTAGCACAATAGCATCCGAGAGGGAAGCGCAAAGGGCCGCCGACCTGTCGCCATTGGGTTTTGCCATCGCCACCCCACCCACCGGTGATCTTGCGCTTTCCCGCGCCAAACAACCTTCCCGCAGTGCTTGATGGCAGGGATTGATGGCCGTCTAACTGCTGGCGCTGCGATAGCTGCGGAGGGCAGCAAGAAAGACCAGCCGACAGAGCACAAGCATCACAACGGTGGCCACGATCGTGAATCCCGCCAGCGCCCAATCCTGCACTGTTTGCGGTTTGAGGGGCCGGGCGATGAAGCGAGCCGGGACGTTCACCGCCACCAGAACGGGGATGATGAACGTGAAAAACCAGCGGAACGGTCGGCCGAAACGACCTTCGTAGATTTCCATGGGGTACCGTGCAAAGTTCACGATATAGAACCAGAAATCGAAGAGTGTTTCGTTCCGCCCGAGCCACACACTGGTGGACGCCATCATGAACATGAGTGAATACAGGATGAGTAAGCCGCAAATCATATAAACAATATAAAGGGTAATTGTCACGGCGGAAGGGACGTAATTCATCTGCCTCAATGAATAGAGCAGCAAAAGCAGCCCGACGAAAAAATTTCCCGAGGACGACCACTCGATCCTTTGCAGTGAAACAATAAACTGTGTGTCAATCGGCTTGAGGAGAAGAAAATCCAGGTTCCCCTGGCGGACGAAATTGCCAAAATTGTCGGCGTTTGTCATAAAGAGCATGGCGGCCAGGCTGTTGATCATCAGGCCCGTGCCGGTGAAGGCAAAAAACTCGTATTTGCCCCATCCGGTGCCGACTCCCAGGGACGGCGTGTATCGAAAAATGAGAATATAAAAACCCAGGTTCATAAACACCCAGGAAAGAGAAGAAAAGAATTCGATGATAAAATTGGCGCGGAAAGTCATGTCCCGAATGAGGCTGTTCCGGGCAAAGGTGCCGAAGACCAGGAGGTACTGTCGCAGGGAAGTCACGGTCAACCTCCAAAGCCGCTGTACCGCTTGAGGCCGCGCTGGAGTGTGATCTTGGCAAGCACCATAAAGGTGACCACCCAGGCCGCCTGAACCAGCAGTCCCATCACCAGCTCCTCACCCTGAACTTTTCCCAGAAAGACGGCACTCGGAAAATAGGCGAGATACTGCAGCGGGATCATCCGCACAATGGTGTAAAACGGTTGTGGCAGCATATCAATGGGAAACATGTGTCCGGAAAAGAAAAAGCTCAAAAGCATATAAATGAATAAAAGGGAGCTGACTTCCAGAAACCAGAATCCCAATAGGCCGATGGTGGCTTCGAGGAAAAATCCCAGAAGAAAGGCCAGTATCAAAGAAGCAATATAGGCGGCCCATTCCCAGCCGTGCGGCGTGTGGAGAAAAAATCCGCGACAGAGATAAAAGACAACGGCAAACGGAACCGCGGCGATGCTGTAATAGACGAGTTTATGGGCAACACGATAGAAAAATAAAAACTCCAGCAGTCCAATCGGCTGAATAAGAAATTTCTTGATGCCGCCTTCGCGAATTTCGCGGGTGATGCCGGAGGCCAGACCCGGCATGCTGGAAAACGCCCGACTCAGCATCGTCAGAAGGTAATAGGCCACCATATCCTGGTAACGATAGCCGACGATTCGCGTGTCCCCGCCGGAATGACCGGGTGCTGCCGCGAAAACGGCGGCCCAGAGGAACATCTGTGTGACGATGGGCAGAAAACGCATGAGCGTGCCCAGCATAAAGTCCCCCCGATAGACGATCCGCTCCTGGATGCTGATCCGCAGAATGGTTGCCCAGAGGCGGCATCGCCCGAGGATTCGTTGGGGAACCGGATTGCTGTCGAGGACAACTGTGCTCATCGATGACCTGATCGGTTAGCAGCACATGCTGGGGTTGGACCGCAACTATTAATGATCTACCGAATGCAGGGGGGTGGGAACCAGCGATTCTTCCGCCGTGCGGTGGGCCGAGGTGAACAACGTGGCGATCAACTCCTCCAGGGGCGGGTCCTCGACGCTGACGTCCTCGGCGGCGTACTGCGCGAGGATGGCGCGCACGATTTCCGTAGCCTCGGTCCGTGGCACCCGCAGCTTGATCCGCGGCGGCTCCCTCAGGATGACCTGGCCGAATCGCGCCAGATCGCCGTCTGGCGTGCCATTGGCAAAGCGGATCGTGATGATCTTGTACGCCCCCAGATGATCGACGAGACTGCTCAGCGAGCCGTCATAAATGATGCGACCATCGAAAATCACCACGACCCTTCGGCACAAAGCCGCCACATCCTTCATGTAGTGGCTGGTCAGGATGACGGTGGTCTTCTTCTGGGCCTGGTACTCCCGCAAGAACTGCTGGATAGTGTACTGGGCTACCACGTCGAGCCCGATCGTCGGTTCGTCGAGGAATAATACTTCGGGCGAGTGCAGGAGAGCCGCAATGAGTTCCATCTTCATCCGCTCGCCCAGGGAAAGTTCCCGCACCGGCCGGTGAATGAGATGCCGAACGCCCAGCATGTCCGTCAATTCATCACGGGTGCGGGTGAATTGGTCGGGCGGAATTTGATAGATTTGCTGATGCAGGCGGAAAGACTCGGCGGCCGGCAGATCCCACCATAACTGGTTTTTCTGACCCATCACGAGGGCGAATCGCCGCCGGTAGGCATTTTCCCGTTTCCAGGGCACGTGGCCGAGCACGGTGGCCGTCCCCGCAGTGGGGGTGATGATTCCCGACAGCAGCTTGAGGGTGGTTGTCTTTCCTGCGCCATTGGGGCCGAGGAACGCGACGAATTCACCCCGTTCCACCGTGAGGCTGATCGATCGGACGGCGTGAATGACTTCGTACTCCGGGCGCAAAAGGCCGCGGACGGCCGCCCAAAGGCCTTCCTTCTTTCGGTTGACCCTGTAGGTCTTCGACAGATTGCGGATTTCAATCGCGCTCATACCTTCGATTATATGGTCCGACGCTCAATCGGGGGCATTGTTGAGCCCATCCCCGGTTTTTCTCGGCGGAGCATCCCTCGGAGGGACCTGCTTGTCAGGTCCGTTTTTTTCGGAGGGACGTGCTTGTCGCCTCCGCCATTTAACGTCGGCTGATCCATTGTCTTTCCTCGGGGGCTGAAGTCCCGCGGGGAAAGCGGGGCTAAAGCCCCGCACTCCATATGGAGTGCGGCGATTCATCGCCGCTTTTTCGTGAAGGCTTTAGCCGTCACAACCTTGCCGTTGCCCCGGATGGCACGCGATAACCGGTCGGG
>NZ_JACIYL010000443.1 GCF_014359955.1 Thermogutta sp.
CAAACACGGAAGTGTCGGGCTGATCGTACTGGGCCTGGCGTATCCAGAATTTGTAGTGGACTTTGTGTCCTGGACGATAAACGGGACGATCGGTGATGGGGTACACTTTGACCGCGCGGTATTCAGCGTCGTAATACCGGCCCGTCCAGATTCCCGTAAAGCCGAGGTAGGCCAGTCGCCCTTCAGAAGTACGGGCAATGATCAGCCACTGGAAATTGTTGGGGAGCTGGTCCGCGGTCAGTACAATCTGGCCTTGTGCATCTGTGTACTCGGCAAAATTCTTGATTAACAATCGAGGGCGATTCGCCCCATCACCGGGCCACTCCTGTCGCCATCCGAAAAATTCAACGTTAGCCTTCCGGATCGGTTCGCCGGTAACGGCGTCGGCCACGTAAAACCATGTTCCGTTGTCGAGCGGCTTTTGCGCGACGACCGTATCTGCAACCCAGAGCACGACAAAGCACTCGTTACCCTCTTTCATCTGTGCCTTGAGAAGATACGCACCCGCTTTTTGCAGCGGTGTGGTGACGGTGATGCGGCTGTCAAAATGGTTCGGCCTGGGATTGAGAGGCAGTGTCCAGGTAGCGACGACTGGCCCGAGATACTTCTCCTGCGATTTTACGACGAGCCGATAACCCAGGTTTTCGACGTCGAGATTTTCCCAGTTCAATTCCCGAGGTAGGCCCTTGAGATAGTCTTTGACATCCGCCAGGAGTTGGTCGATTTTGATTTCGTAGGCGGTGAAAGTCACCTCATGGCCGTTGCGAAAGCGAAATTCTACGGTGGCTCCTGTTCCTGCCGGCTGCGTTCCAATGGGCTCAAAACGTCCCCAGTTGCCTACAATTTGATCCAACTGATGCCGGGCTGCCTCGCGTTCGTCGCCGGTTGTCAGGTCAACCACCTGTTTCCAGTACCCGGCAGCCTTGGGATACTGCCGACGATTCTCAAATTCCTGTGCCAGACGCCGCAAAGCTTCAACCCGATAGGGGCTTTTTTCCCTGCCCCCGATCTGTTGCCAGATCTTGATGTAATTGAACTCATCGGGCAGTTTGAAACGCTTGATGCCGATCGCCAGCCGGGCAATCGTCTCATCTTCTCCCAGGGTGTGAAGAGCCCACGTACCTGTTTCCGGCGAAGGTCTTTCCTCATCAGCCACTCGGGCAAAGAACCAACTATAGTCTGCCAGGGTTTGAACGCCGAATTGCGTCCAGAGGAATTCCGCGAAAATGAAGTCCACTTCGTCGGTTAGACGGGGATCCATTTCCTTGGCCTGGACAAGGCACCACCGCCAGCGTTCGCCATCGTTTTGAACATCCTCGAAAGTCTTGGGGACGGAGTAAAAGATCGGGTTGCCCTGTTCGTCCACCGGAGCGTAGCGGGGAGTACCGTCGGGCCCCCAGCCTTCCTCGTAATCGGGGAGTTCATCAAGATTCGTCAGGGCCTGGAGCCGCCAGGAGTCCCCCCAGCCGCGGCCGAAAAGAATGAGATCTGCAAAACGGCGATAGAACTGGGCCGCATCGGAATGGTTGGGTTCCTCGGCAACGAGAGGCATTGCCTGCCGCATGAGCTGCAGTGCCCGAACCCGGTCCCGCTCCCAGCAGTTGACGACCTTTCCCCGTTGCCAGTCTTCAGAGCGTGTGAAAACGTTGTCGATGATGACGCCGATATGGGGCAATTCCATGTACAGTTCTGCCGCCCGCTGAAGCAGACGCCAGTTGCGAGCGTGGACCGTCACGGCTTTTTCCAGCAGGCTATCGATTTCATGAACGCGATTGAGCCGCACCAGACATTGCCATGCCAGGGAGAGATCTTCAGGCACTTCCCGAGGATCGGCCTGGGGATCCGCAAGAGACTGCTGGAACAGCGCGAGCGCCTCTTTGAACTGCCCATCTTTCAATAACTTGCGTGCCTGCGCCCCTTTATCGTACCGTCCCATGACCTCTTCCCCCTTCAGAACGCCCCACAACACAGTGCGATACCACAGGCCGGATGTGGTCACAAGTGCGCCAAAGGTCAGCAGTGCGAATGCACCAAAGACGATCCATCTTTTCTGGGACGTTCCCATGGTTTCCTTCCTTTTCCCAGCGTCGGAGATTCAGCGATTGTTACGAAAAGAGAATCGCGGCACGCACGTCTCCCGCCTCACGGCATGGCAACGACCGGAAGGGCCACGCTGAATGGGCAACACACCCGGTCGCTCATCTCGTCCGGCGAAGCAATTATTCCACCCCCGAGCGGCTCACGCAAGCTGTTCGGTCAAACCGCAACGGGGGTGTTCGCGGAGCCCCCGCCTGCAGCGGAAGCTCGCACTCTACCGTTTCCGACGCACTTTGGGGGAACAGAGTTCCCTGAGATCTCGCTGGTCGCCGTTTCCTGCCCCAACCGGCCATGGCGATTTTGCCTGACAAGTTCTCCGGCTGGAAGTGTCCCGAGCAGGTTGCGGGTCGGGAGTATCCCCAGGGCGGACGGTGAGGGCAAAAAGAAACCCCGTCGCCGGGGACGGGGTGAATCGTCTGCAACGGGTCGTGTTACGGGAAGATTTTGCCACCGGCGAGCACGACGGCTGCCAGCAGGGTTACGGTTGCCATTAGAACGACTTGGTCGCCGCCATTTCCAGGGAAACAAGGAACGGAACCGGCTCGCTTCCCAATGCATTGAGCACTGTACCGCCGGCGGTGAAGTTGTGGGTCACCCAATCTGGCTGGCCATAGAGTTCCAGGGCTTTACCGCCTTCGCCGCCACCCACATAGACCCGCACGCCGGCATCCTTCATACGTTTCAACTGGGCCATGAAGCGCTTAGTGCCGGCCTCAAAGCGGGGATCCTCGAACTTTCCGAAAACGCCGTTGTGGAAAGCGATAGCCGGCTCATTGAGGGTCTTGGCCCACTCCAGAAACTCGCCGATTTTCTTTTCGAAGAGGTCCAGCGTGGCCGGACCGACGTCGAATTGCTGATCTTGCGGACCCAGCGTCGTGGCCACCCGACCATCCTGGAGAACAAAATCCACCGGCATGACGAACTGAATCCCCTTCTGCCGTCCTTCGGCGATCATTTTCTTGGCTTGTTCGATCCGTTCCGGCGGAATGTAATAGGGCTGGTCCTTGTGAGCAGGATCTTCCTGAACCCCGATGCAGAAATCTTTGCCGTCAAGCTGGTGGGCGGCTTTGATGAGGCCCATCGCCAGCGAGCCGGCCGTGAAAACCCAGCGGATCTTGCCGCGATCGATCATGGCCTGGAGGTCGTCGAGCTTGTCGATCTTCAACCCGCTGGAGATGACGAGCTGGGCATTGAGGCAGTCCGCCAGAGGTCCCGAGAACTCACCGTAGGCATACTCGCCGAGGGCCACCTTATCCATGGCCGCCGGGACAACCACCGACGAGGTATCCAAACTCCCGGCCGAGAAGGCCTCGTGGACGTAGACCCGCGCGACTTTCTCAGCAAATTCGTTGGCAACTTTGGCAAGTTTCTCGGCCAGATTGGGGATGTCCGCCGGTTTGGCTTTCCACAGCACGCGTTCAATGTCATATTTCCGCGTGTTTTCCAGCAAGATGAAGTCGCCGGGCTTGGCCGCCTTGACCGCTTCCACAAGTTCGGGGCGAATTGTGAGGCTTGCAGGGTCGAACCAATCGGGAATAAACTTGATCTCACAACCAAGTATTTCACCCAGCCGCTTGCACACTTTGTCCAGGCTCAACTGTGGATCCCGGCCGATGTGACCAAAAATC
>NZ_JACIYL010000444.1 GCF_014359955.1 Thermogutta sp.
TGGAGGGTGTGTAGTTTTTGGGCAAGAATCTCGCGGAAGAGGTCAAGCTCCTCCTTTTTGAGATCTTCCTCCCGCACACTTCCGTCGCCTTGATAAAAGCGTAGTTTTTTGGCTTTAAGCTGAGTGATTCTGCCCTTGAGCGACTTGGGCAGATCGAGCTGGCTGCGGTGGAGTCCGAGGTTGATCCCGCCGATTTCCTGAACCAGGCTGTCGCCGCAGCGGATTTTGAAGGAAAGGTTGGGCAGCAGGGGACGAAGCTGGGCTTCAGCCTTGGTCAGTTCCGTCTCCACGGTGAGCTGCAGCCACAACCGCAGTTCCGCCACATGCACCGCCCAGTCCATCACATCGACGCCGTAAAGCTGTTCGCCAATGATGCGTCGACGGCGTTCATACGGCGTTTCTTCGATGCCAAGTTGTTCATTGGCCCGGGCCTGGAGATCATCAAGTACCAGCAACATGCCGACCAGGAACGAACCTGAACCGCACGCGGGATCACAGACAGTGAGTTCCCGGAGAACTTGATTCAGTTCCCGCGAGAGGTTTTCCTCGGCGAGGGCCCGATCGGCGTTTTCTTTACTGGCGGGGTCGTAAGCGAAGACGGCATCATACAGGAGTGGCTTGCGATGCTCCCCGAGGTCATTGGCCAGGGCGTCCACGAGGCTCAGGCGGCACATCAGGTCAATCTCGACTCGTGGCGTGTAGAAGATGCCCGCGGACCCGCGCCGGTCCTCCAGTGTCGCGCCGGATTCTGAGATATTGACCAGGCTCTCGTAAACCTTTCCGATCATCTCGGGGTCCACGGCCACCTCGATGTCGAGGGGCGTGGACTCGCTGATGGTGAAGTTGTAACGTTCCAGGAAGCCTGGACAAGAACCGTTGAAGGAATCAAAGAGCGTTGTGAAAAAGTCGTCGGGAATCTTGACTGAATATTTGTTGTCCAGGTCATTGCGAGTAAAGAGTCCCCCATTGAGCCATGGGGCGGTCTGCAGGGCCGCTCGGATATGTCGTGGGAATTGTGAATAACCTCCGTGAAACTTTTTGTTGAACACGTCGAAGAAAAGCACAGAAAGCCAGTCCGTGAAGAACGTATCTTTGCCGGACTTGCTGGCTTTGTATTCTTTCCAGAAGTTTGGGATGAAACGCGGATCGCTTCCCAGCCAGTAGCCTTCGTCTGCAAAGCGTTTTCGCTGAATGAAGTAGAGGAACATCAAGCGGTTGAGAAACTGGAGGGCATAATCGTGGGCCCAGCGAGGATCCCTGTTTCCTTTGCGGAGAAGGTTCTGCAGGTCTTCAAAGACTTGTTTGTAGTCCTCGAAGAAGCGATCGGTCACCGCTTCCACGCTGAAGGCGCTGTCCAGCCGATCGGTAAGGGTGGAGATGGAGAGGCTCGTAAGTTCGTTCTCGGCGAGGGCCAGCTTGGCAAGCTGCTCGATGGTGGTCCGGGCAGGGGAACCAACCTCGTAGGGCAGCGTGCGGAGTTCGATTTTGCCATCACCGCGGCGACGGGCCCAGACAAAGGAGAGCTGGTCGGCCGACTGGTTGATGTAGCACACCAGGTGCTCGACGTTACGCTCACTGAGCTTCTTCTGCACCGCCCGCCGGGCCATCACCCCCGGAAGGTTCGCTTTGGGCCAGGAGATCAAAAAGACCGGTAACCCGGCAGCACGGGCAACAGGAATCACAGTAAGCTGTTGCGAAACGGAGCTGAGATTTGGCAGGGAAAAATCCTGTTCCTGTGGCACATCCCAGTTCAGGATCTCGGCAAAGAGCCGTCTGAGCCTCTGCTGGGCATTCGGGGCCTTGATGTCCTTCAATTCGGTTTCAATTCTGGCTGCGATCTCGTTCATTGGTCACGCTCCCACTTCAGTGATGTCCGCCATATTGCGGAGCCCCAGGGCACACACGACGTGAGGTTCCTCGGACCGAGCCTGCGACTCGGTGACCTGGCAAAGTTCGTCTGTTTGATAGAGGTTGATCACCATCTCGGCCAATGCCTCGTCGCTGATTCCGAGGGCCAACTGCCGACGGAGGGCCTCCCGAGCACTTTCTTTTAGAGGGTGGTTGAACATCTGGTCAAGGGCCTTGGTGAGTTCGGAAATGGAAATGCGTGGCGGCCCGAGAGACCGTCCCATTTGGTCCCGATAACGCTTGAGTCGTTCATAGACCTTGCGGGCTGTTGATCGCAAGGAGCCAAGTTGCCCCCCAAGTTCCTTTCTTTCTCTAATGCTGTTGGCCACGCACTGGCAGATCAGCTCGTAGTGGTTTGCATGCCGAGGGACAGGCAGGGTGTCCGGGGCACAGGTCACCGCCCGAAAGATTGCCGACAGCGATTGAGAGACCAATTGCCCGTGCTCGTCCACTCGCACCAGGGCGTCCACAATTCGCTCTTGGTTTCCGTCGGATTCCGCGAACTGGAGGTAAGCCACCATTCCCGGGGGTGGATCACCTTGCAGGGGTGCCGTGCTGCTGACCAGCGGGGGAAGCGATAGGGCAGCCTTGCGATCCGCTTCCGAGGCGCTGTTCCAGACCTGGAGGGCGAGGCTGGCCAAATCGATATCTTCATCACTTTCGTCATGGTCCAGCACACCCGGTTTTTCGGCGTACAGATCGCGGAGGTCGCTGGCGGGTTTTTCTCCAAAGAATGACTCGTCCGTCCCAATGACCTCCTGATTGATGCGCAGTCTTTCGAACAGCCGCTGGCGGAGCTGGATGATTTTTTCGATGCCTTCGGCCGGTAAGAAGGAATAAACGTGGATCGTGTCGTGCTTCTGGCCGATTCGGTCCACGCGACCTGCCCGCTGGATGAGCCGGATGATCGCCCAGGGCAAATCGTAATTGACGACGATATGGCAGTCCTGAAGATTCTGGCCTTCCGCCAGGACGTCCGTTGCCACGAGGACACGTAACTCTGTCTCTCCTGGCTGCAATCCACCATTGCTCTCGGGACTGAAACGTCGGGCGACGGCAACAGGGTCCTTACTTCCGGCGGTGACGATTTCAAGGTCCTTAATTCCGCGGTTGCGAAGTTGTTCACCGAGGTAACGGGCGGTATCGGCAAATTGGGTGAAGATCAAAACCTTTTCGTCAGGATGTCTCTCTTTGAGCAGCCACACGAGCCTGCGAAGCTTTTCGTCCTGTTGCGGATCCCAGGTGGGTACCCTAGCGAGAATTTGCCGGAGGGCCTGAATGTCGGCCTCCAAGTCTTTCCTGAGCGCTGGCGTGAAGAACCGGCTATCCAGCCATTGGAAGCGATGCCCGGATTGCCGGAAACTGTCGTAAACCTGCCGCGCCAGTTCTTGAAGTGCAGCAAGGTCGAGGTCATCACCACCAAAGCCTTCACCGGCCACATCGTTGTCGTCCGCATCACGGTCTTCCAGTGCCGTGTCCATGCTTGCCACGTCCTGTACGCCAATGGGTATTTCCAGGCGGTTCTCCAGGGCATAAAGCGTGACCAGGTTCCGGAGAATATGGCGACGCACGGAAAGAAGGAAACTGTGGCCGCTTGACTCTAAGCGTTTGAAAAAGTTGGTCCGACAAAAACCAATAAGACGGCGACCGGCACGGGTCAAATTGGCAATGATTCGTTTTTGTTCGGCACTAGCCTGGTCCTCGGCGTTTTTGATCAAATACTGAGCCAACCCGTAGCGAGGCAAATGAAGGTTTTCGAGAATCTGCACAGTCCTTTCGGAAAAGAGCTGTGCGTATTGATCTGGAT
>NZ_JACIYL010000445.1 GCF_014359955.1 Thermogutta sp.
ACAGTCTTTCCTCTGAGGGGCGATAGCTCCTAAAGTGATGAGTTCGTTAACCACGGCGTTAACAAGCGGGGCGGCGTCCGGGACACAGAGAAAATCTTCAAAGGCCCTCACGAGAGGGAGCCGTCGGAACAGAGGGTCGCCAAACAAACGCTCGCACATGACAAGAGTGATCCGCTCGAAAGCCGTGACGATCCGCGGAACACTGTGTGTGATTTGCACCGAGAATCGCAGGGCCGGCAACCCAACGCGAAACTTGGTCAAACTGATGGTCATGATTTGCTTCCTCTCCCCATTGACTGCACGGCACGTCCTACTTGTCGCTGAAACTCGTGGTATGTCTCCGCGGAGACAATATCGGCTGCGGAATGAAAGCATCCCCACCGCTCGATCTCCTCGATGATGTGCCGATAAACCTCGACCTCCCGGTACCCTGGCCGGTCAAGATGAGGCAGCCTCACAGGATACCGGCGGAACGTCTGCTCCGCACCAACGATCACCAGCAGTTCCTGGGCCCGTGAAAATGCCACATTAATGCGTTCAAACTGAGCCGTGTTGGCGCGTCGTGATAATGTGTGGCGCGGGTTGCGGACCAGGCTCACGAGTACAATGGGGCGTTCCTGCCCCTGATAGCGATCCACCGTGTTGATATCTACGCGAATCGCCTGAAAGTTGAAATTCTGCTTTCTTTGGAAACGACGAAGAGTTTCGCGAATTGTCCGCACCTGGCGGGCGTAAAAGGTGATCACACCAACTCGACGCGGAGGCTTCTTACCTGGCCCGATGCCCATCTCTCGATAGGCCATCTCAATGTCATACAGGCACTGCGCAATGAGCAGCGCTTCTAATGCGTTTGTTTTGCCTCCTGTCCCTGTCCGCTCTTCAAAGTGTGGTTTTCCTAAAGGATCGATCGAGGAATCAATCCACAGGACGTGCTGATCCGGTACAAGGTAGGGGCGTTTCTTGGCACCGAGCAAAGTCAAATTGTGAAGGCGATGCTCCCGAGGATCAGAATTTGGGTCCGTACCGTCGGGATCACGGAGACCGCATACCAGCCGGTTTTCATAGAAATGGTTGATCACCTTCATGATCTGAGGATGCATCCGATACTGCGTGAAAAGGAAAGACTTCAGCGTATCAGATGCGTTCTCGAAGTGCTCTTTGAACAGCGAGGCAGTCACCAACTTACGAAAGCGTTCGAATGTTTCCCGAGTGAGAGGTACCGATTCCTGACCGTTGTCCTCGTCTCCCTCTTCGGTCTCTGCCACCAGTTCTTCCCAAGGCAGTTCCCGTTCGCGGAAAAGGGGTGGAAGTTGCCGGTGATCGCCCACGAGAATGGCTGTCCGCGCCAGCAAAAGTGGCATGACAATTTCAGGCGGGGTGGCCTTACTGACTTCGTCCACAATCGCCACGTCGAATCGGACGAAGCCGTACTTTTCCAGGGTCTGGGGATTCTCGGTGCATGTCACACCCACGACATTGCACGCTTTGAGGTAAATGGGAAAGAACTGGTGGTGGTCACGCTCCGCTACAGTTGGATCCATGAGGGATTTGGTCCAACCCTCCAGGATCTCGCTCCAGGCCTTTCGGATCGGCTCTTGACGCTGAAGGAAACGTTTGAGCTGTTCAAGTTGTTCCGTGACACGGCCCCGAATGGCAGGCAGATCCGCCCGGCTTGGTGTGTGCTCGCGGCCTTCCCAGTGTTTGCGCAATAACTCTTCCAGACGCGACTCTCTTTCCGCCATTTGCCGCTCGAGAAGCGCCAGTTGATCACTCACATCGGCCAGCTCAATTTCCCAGCGGCGTCTTTGCTCGGTGGAAGATTCTGGTAATGCCGGTTTGTTAACAAAGTCTTGCACTCTTCTCCGGCAATCCGCATAAACGCGGGCCATTTCGCTACGTACTTCGCCGATCGCGCGACGAGCCTCACAGAGACGCGAGAGAACCTCTTGTCGCCGGGCATCGGGGTTGGTGAACTGATAGGCAACCGGAATTCCATCGACTGTCGCGGTGAAGACTGCTTTGTAAACTTCCGCATTTAGGCCACTGCCCCGCTTTCGAAGTTCGCGGATCTGTTTCTGCACTTCCTGCCACGCGGGAAGCTTGCTTGCGTCCTCCGCCATCTCTTCCTGCAGTTGCCGAGCCTTCCGTTGAAGTTCTTCCAAGAGGAGAGCATCTTCCTGCGAGAGGACACCTTCGCCATCAGAAGCCGCCAAACGCCTGGCGTCTGCTTCCAACTGAGGAACGAGCCTCTCGACTTCCCGCCACCGGCGAAAGATCTGTGCAAGTCCCAAAGACTGCTGTGAGGCAGGAAGAGGTACAATGGTCACCTGTCCAGGATCGAGGTCAATTCCCACGGTCCGCAGTTTTTCGACCAGTGGTGACACCATTTCGACAAGCTCCTGAGCAATGTCCGCTGGGAGCTGCCCCGGACAATTGGCCCCGTTCTCAAGGAACGCCAGAAATTCTTTTGCCCGCTCCCGTTCCACAGCAACCCGGCGGCTCTCTTCCTCCGCCTGATACGCGTCACTTATCGCCGCAAGGATCTCGTCACGGCGATCTACGAGCGACCGACGCCTCTGCTCCATCTCAGCCAGGTCAGCCGCGAGAATGTCTACCTGGGCAAGCCACTCTTGAACTTCTTGCAGCGTTCGCTCGGCCTTTTCCCACGGCTGAAGTATCCCTTCCCGACAGGTTTTGGCAATCGCTTGATAATATGTTGCAAGAGCCTGATTCTCGCTGAAAGGGCCGCTTTCATCAGCTCGTTGCCCCAGTCGGATCGCTCTGATATTGGGAAATCCCGCGAGGCGTTCCAGAGCATTGTCCACAGCCAGATTCGCCTGAGAAGCCACCAGAACCGTCTTTTTCTGTTCCACCAGTTGACAGATGGCTTCTGCGATCATGGTGGTCTTGCCGGTGCCGGGAGGCCCCTGGACGAGGGCCAGATCCGGAGCACTGATCATTTTGCGAACCGCCAGTTTTTGATCCTCATTGAGATCCTTCCGGAACCAAAGGTCCTCCGGTATGGAGACGAGCTCGGCCGGCTCGTCCGCTGCCTTGATGTTGAACAGATAGCTCGATAGGAGGGGGGCATAGCCCGATTGCTCCTGCAGCCGCTTCAAGGCAAGGCGCTGTCGATTGACCAGTGCGAGGTCTCCCACGATGGAGACGGAGAGAAAGCCTTGCCGGGGGATTTTCCGAAGAATCGCCTCTTCAATCCGATCCCAACTGGCCCCTTCCTCGCGCATCCGGTCGAAGTCCTCCTGCGCTGACTCGGTAAGCCGGTATACAGCCCATGCCCACATTGGGTTTTCCCAGGGCATGTTGTTGACGTCCACCCCGGTAGGCGGCTCGGATACACGCTCAAGAGTCACGAAATCGCCCAGCTCCGCTTCCCGAACTCGGCGGTCGTCACTGTAGTCGAAAATCCACGGATCCTTGGAAGAATCGAGGGTGTAAGCCCGCACCTCGTCCTGTCGCAAGATCCGCCGTATCCGTTCCCAACTTGCGCGATCAGGGGTTACCACCAAAAAGCGGATTCCGCCCTCCGGATCTTCTCGATCCAGTGTGACCTGCACGTAGCGGACACCGTCCAGGCTCTTTTTGGCGAGAGTCTCTTTCCAATTCAAGTATTCCCACCAATCGGCCAGTCGTTCCCGGGTGACCACTGAAATAGGCGGAAGGTCTTGCACAAAGGATGTCGTTAGCACGTTTT
>NZ_JACIYL010000446.1 GCF_014359955.1 Thermogutta sp.
CACACTGCCGAACCCCGGAGTGGGGAACGCTTGTCTAGAAAAAAGACGGCCGTAAGGGACAGAAAACCCGGCCCATAATTGATTTCCACGTGGAAACGGGTGGGCGGTGTGTCACGGTTTTTTCGACGCCTCTCGGATTGTGGCGTGGTATAATCAGAAAGTTGGTTGGATCAAATGTCGTTTCGCTTCTGTTGCACTGATGACACATCCTTTCAGATGAGCCTCGCGCTTTCGTTGAACGCCGCCGGGCGTCGGGGCGTAGAAGCAACATGGCAATTGTGGAGCCCGGTTCCAAGGGGCCATGGCAAGGGAGAGGAGCAATGCGTATCGCGATCGGCAGTGACCATCGCGGCTCTACATTACGGCACCGATTGATTGTCTTTCTGCATCATCTTGGGCAGGAAGTGGTGGACGTCGGTGTGGATTCAAACAACGGCGTGGACTACCCCGAGGTTGGGGCCGAGGTGGCTCGCCGCGTAGCGTGCCAGGATGTGGACCGGGGCATCCTCATTTGCGGGACCGGCGTGGGAATGGCGATCGTGGCCAATAAGTTTCCCGGCGTTCGGGCCGCACCATGCTTTGACGAGCTGAGTGTTGAGATGGGACGGCGACATAACGACCTCAACGTCCTCTGCCTGCCTGCCGACTTTTTGACCGAATCGCTGGCCGACCGACTCGTGGAAATCTGGCTTCGCACGGAGTTTGAAGGAGGTCGGCATGCCCGGCGACTGAACAAGGTCGCGCGGTTGGAGATGGCGCGGCGACACTGCTAGACAGACGACGGACGTTCACCTCCGCGCGTCATATCCCTCAACCCGTTCTCGGCGGTACCGGAGGCAGGCATTCCCGGAAGCCCGCTCGGTGGGGATGATCCCGCCTGAGCCGGCTCACAGTTGCGACGCATCCGAGGAGGTATTTTCCCCAGATTTTTCAGCACCGGCTGAGAGTCCGTTGAGCCAGGACTTCATCCAGGCGGGTGCGTGGTGATAGGTGTGAGGAATGCCGGGGAGGGGAATGTTGGCAAAATCGTATTGCTTTCCGCCGAAAAAGTTGAGGGCGTAATAAGCGATGAGCAATCCCCCGATTCCACCGAGCACAATGCCCACAATTTCTCCCAGCAGTGATTTCTGTGGCCTGGATTTCCGCACCCGCTCGCGGTAATCGAGCTGCTTTTCGTCTGTTTCCAGCTTCGGAAAAGCCACGGTCTCTCCGGACGTTTCGCTGTCCAGAGAGCCTGTGATCGCCTCGAAATCGGCGGCGGCCTGGTCCTCTGAACGGAGGGATTTGAGGTACAGTCGGGTGATCCACCGCGCGGCTGCCAGCCCCAACGGTTCGCCGGTTTGCTGGACGACCAACTCACTGAGGGGCACCCACCGGTCGGTGTCTGGCAATCTGACCAAAAGGACCTCGTCTTCTGTTTCCTCCTCAGCCTGTTCTTCCCCAGCGCTGCCTTCTTCGGTCGATGGTGGCGCGGCTTCAGCGGACTCGCAGGTGGTCGCGGTTTCCTCGGACGTTGCTTCCTCAGACGGCAGAACGTCCCGGTACTCTTCAGGTTCGGAAGTCGCCTCCGTTACGGCAGTTGCGGAAGTCTCCCCTTCTGCGGAGCTTTCATTCAACTCGTCGGCGGGCTGTCGGGTTTGCTCTTGCGTCACGTCATCTGGCCGATCGGTGGTGGAGACCAGCCGATAATCTTTGGAGGTAGGCAGATCGAGCAACTCGTCCTCGGGCAATTCAAAGACCTGATCCTCGACGGCCTCAGGGCTTTCAGCGGCTTCAGGAGATGATTCCTCAATCTCCTGCGGGCCAGCGGAGTCACTCGTTTTTGCCGCCTCGGAGGAAGAACCCGCCTCCGCCGGCGATTCCTCTGGCGTTTCCGGGTTTTTTAGTATCGAGGTATCAGAACCTGTTTCGCTGCCCGCCTCGGTGAAGTCGAAAACCTCAGGCTCACGGGAGGTTTCGTTCTGAGACGACTGCTCGTCCGCGAAAGATTGGGGCTCGTCTTCTCGCCGAGGAGTTGTTTGATCGGAACTGGCCATCCTCGCACCGCCTCCACGCAAAAACTTTGCCACCATGGGCATGACCATCGCTTACCACTGACTCACCATTTGAGTATAACCTCCCGTGCTCCTTTCTGGTAATCCGAACGCGGGAAACACGCCAGCCACTTTTTGCCGCGGGATCGTTTCCGTCGCCAAACCATCCGGTTGGAGAAGTTGCCACTCCGCCCGCTGTGGCCAATGGAATCCAACGCCCTTTTTCAATCCCGCCGGGATGATTGTCGGGTTGCCACGTTCGGATTGGAACGCACTGAAAAGTGGCCGCCCGCGGTTCATCCGCAGAACAAAACCCCCTGTTCCCAAACATCGCGTGGGTTGCCGGATAAACTGGATGGCGTGGTCTGTCCGCGCCGATTGCGGGTCCCAGCCAGCCTGCGACCAAACCCATCCCCACCCGTAGGCCCGGAAAGCTGTTCGTTGTATTCTAGGGGTACCGGTGTATGGCAGCGTGCGCGGATTCATGTGGTGGAGGAGATCGGCCATGGCGGAAACGGCGTTTCCCCGCTTCGAAGATATCCTGGCACTGTGTAAGGAATCGGATTCGGAATTCGCGGTCCGAGTCGTGGACGAGCTCTTGAAATGGGCTGGGGAGCTTGACGCGAGCGATCTCCACCTCAATCCCCTGGAGGACGGACTGGAGGTCCGTGTCCGTGTCGACGGGGTTCTCCACCGGGCGGGGACACTGCCGGCCTTCGCGCAGCGGAAGGTCATCACGCGAATGAAAGTTTTGGCTGATCTGCTGACCTACCGGAGCGACATCCCGCAGGAAGGCCGAATACGCCGACCGGTGGGAGGGCCGGAAGTTCGTATCAGCACCTTTCCCTCTCTTTACGGCGAACGCGTTGTAGCCCGATTTTTCCCCGAGGAGACCCGATTCAAACTGCTCGACGACCTCGGATTTCCGGAGCGCATCACGGAGTTGTTGAAAAAGTTATTGCGGGAAACCTCGGGAGCGATCTTCATGACCGGTCCCGCCGGTAGCGGCAAGACCACCACAATGTATGCCTGTTTACGGGAACTGGTGCAGGAGGAAATTCCGCGGAGCATCATTACGATCGAGGATCCCATTGAAGTGGCCATTCCCGGTGTCATCCAGAGCCAGGTGGAACCGCGTGTGGGGCTGGATCTCAGTGCGGCCCTGCGTTATCTGATGCGTCAGGACCCGGAGGTTGTGGCGGTCGGGGAGATACGTGATCGCGCCACGGCTGAGGCGGCGGTGGAGGCTTCTCTCACGGGGCATCTCATTTTGAGCACTTTTCATGCAGGCGGGGCTGCGGAGTCTGTGGGCCGACTTCTCGATATGGGTATTGAGCCCTACCTCATCCGCAGCGGCGTTCTGGCGGTCCTTTCTCAGCGGCTGCTCCGCCAGGTGTGTACGTGCAGCGAGTGGACGGACGACCCCCAAGCGGCATTGGGGTTGCCGGTCGAGCGCGTGCGGGTTGCCCGGGGCTGTCCAGAATGCCGCAATACCGGTTACACAAACCGATTTTCCATTGCCGAGATCTTGCTCCTTCAAGACGAGAGAATAGCTCGGGCGGTACTCGAGTGCGTTGATGTTGTGACGCTGGAGAAATTGGCCCTGGAACAGGGGATGGTTTCGCTCTGGGACTCGGCTGTGCAGGCCGTCAAAGAAGGGCGGACGACGCCCGTGGAA
>NZ_JACIYL010000447.1 GCF_014359955.1 Thermogutta sp.
GTCCTACGGCCGGTATGGAAACGTGATTGTCGTGGCCAGCAAAAAGCGGCAAAATCTACCACGCGAAGAATTGATAAAACGGGCAGAGCAGCTTCAAGCCGAGAAAAAATTCTCCTTCTTTCTTCCCGAAGTGGCGCAACTCGGGACTTCGGGCGGCGATTACGTCCGACAGGGCCCGATTCTCACCGACGATTACGCTCCCACCGATGTGCTCCGAAGCATTCCCCAGGATTGACCAGCTCGTTTTCAGCCCGCTGGTATTGCGGTGCCGGGCAACGTTGGTATGTGCCCCCACGCAGTATTGAAAAGTGCGATGGCTGCTGGGGGCGTCACGACCTTCCGTTCACTGCCCGTTCCCACGCCCCAAATGACCTCCATTGGATCCCGCAGAACGCTTTGGGCCACAGCACCATCTTCATGCCCCAATGGCCCGCGCTTCCTGCCATCGGAGAAGTCCCGGCGGCTGCTCGCCACGCTCCACCGCGGTGATATTTTCAAGGGTCATTCGGGCAATGGCCTGCATAGCGTTATATGTAAAAAACGCCTGATGTCCCGTGATGATGACGTTGGGGAAGGTCAGCATCCGCATGAACACATCGTCCTGGATGACCTGGTTGGAAAGGTCTTCGAAGAAGAGATCCGCTTCTTCTTCGTACACATCCAGTCCCAGGGCTCCGATCTTTCCCGATTTGAGCGCCCGGATAACAGCCTGACTGTCCACGAGGGCTCCGCGACTTGTATTGATGAGGATAACTCCCCGCTTCATCAGGGCCAGCGTTTCCTCATTGATGAGGTGGTACGTCGCCGGCACCAGGGGACAGTGGAGGGTGATGATGTCGCTTTTACGGAAAAGTTCATCGTACCCCACGTATTGCACGCCAACCGAAACCAGCTCTTCGTCCGGCTTCAGATCAAACGCGCAGACCGAACATTCAAAAGCCAGTAACCGCTTGGCCACCAGGCGACCGATTTTTCCTGTTCCGATGACCCCGGCCGTCTTTCCCGCCAGGTCGATGCCTAAAAGACCATCCAGCGCGAAGTTCCCTTCTCGCACCCGGTTGTAAGATTTGTGAAGCTTCCTCGCCAGGGCCAGGATGAGGGCCATCGTGTGCTCCGCCACGGCCTGCGGAGAATAGGCGGGAACCCGGCTCACGATAAATCCCAATTCTTCGGCCACCTGAAGATCGACGTTATTGTAACCGGCACAGCGGAGGGCGATATGTTTCGTGCCGTGGCGCTGCAGATGGAGCAGCACACGTGCATTCACCTCATCGTTGACGAAGACGCACACCGTGGGAAAGCCGTTGGCAAGGGAAACCGTTTGACTGGTCAGTCGGGGTTCCAGAAAAACCAGTTCATGGCCAAAGGAGCGATTCGCCGCTTCCAAAAACTCCTTATCGTAGGGCTTGGTGCTGAACACAGCAACTTTCATTGAGGACCTCCCTGAGAATCAAGAGCCAACCCAATTATTATTGGCATGTGACAAGGGCCGTCCACTGGCAAAAGTGTCCACGAATCTCCGAGGCAAACCAATTTTGCAGCCTTGCCCGATCCTCGGGCTTCCCATCGTGGACCTGCGCTCGGAAAGAAGAACGCCTGACTCCCCCGCCCGCAAAGTCCGGAGGTTATGTCCGCCCGCCCGTAGCACCCGCGAACGAAGCTCGCACAAGGTTGCCGGCATTTGCCCCAGCATTTGCCGTCGAGTGGCCCGAAAGATGACTCCTGCCTGCCAGGGCGCACCAGAAAGGGGAAGGCTTCATGAATAGAACATCCTTTTTGGCTTGCGAAAGTGCATATGATTGAAAGATCGAAGGGCAGCGAACTGAGCGGCACACCACGGGCCATGGAGTGACTTGGCGATTACCAGACAAAAGCGGTGTCAGCGAGATGTCTCAGCGGAATTTCCTCACGGCTTTACCGGTTTACAACGAAGTCCGCCACATTGGAGATGTTCTCCAGACGGTGGCCGGGTTTTCCTCGAATATTCTGGTGGTGGATGATGGATCGACGGATGGAACAGCGGAAGTTTTGAAGAATTTTCCGAATGTGAGGGTGATTCGGCATCCTGAAAATCGGGGTTATGGGGCAGCCCTGCGGACGGCGTTCACTTACGCCATGGACCAGGGCTACGAGGTCCTGGTCACAATCGACTGCGACGGCCAGCACGAGCCGCACCGCATTCCGGAGTTTGTGGCGGCATGCACTCCCGAGGTGGATGTGGTGTCCGGCAGCCGGTACCTGAAGAAATTTCCCGGCGATTCTGAGCCTCCCCCCGATCGACGACGGATCAATGAGGTGATCACTGCCGAGCTGAATCGACGGCTGGGGCTCCATTTGACTGACGCCTTCTGCGGATTCAAGGCCTATCGCACAGAGGCCCTCCGCAAGTTAGATTTAACCGAAAACGGGTATGCGATGCCGATCGAGTTCTGGGTGCAGGCCGTCAAACACGGGTTGCGTATTATTGAAATACCGGTTCCCCTGATCTATCTGGAGGAGGAACGGGCATTCGGAGGGGCGCTGGATCAGGCGGAAACCCGTCTGGCTGTCTATCGGGCAGTGCTGGAACGCAGCCTGCAGCGGGCGGGACTGGCTGATTTCTCCAGGACGTCACTCATTTAGCGTGTTCAGGTGGCTGAGCATTTCGCAATAGCGCGCTCACTCCCGGCAAGCCCGGCATTGGAACCACCGCTGCTGTTTGTTTGGAAATGTTGGCAACGATGAGCCTCACAATGGACAAATCGCCTCACGCGAAACTCCGTGCTCCCACGGAGGACGGCGGGATTTTGCTCTGGCCAGAGTCTGCCCACTGGGGATCGCTGGCCGAAGCAAACCGCTTTGCTCTGACCAGAAACTCGGCACGCGTGTTTGGCTTTTCGTTGTACGAACTTGCAGTGCGGGCCCGACAGGAGATGCTGACGGCGGCCCGCCGCTGGACCGGGAGATACCGATCGGTTGAATTCCCCGACATCCCGACCGCAAAGGGCTTGCCCCCTATCTACATGACGGGCCATCAGCCCGAGCTTTTTCACCCCGGCGTATGGCTGAAGAATGCCGTACTCCACGGCGCGGCGCAGACCGGTCCAGCGATCGCCATCCACATGATCGTGGATGGTGACGTGCTCAAAGGCCTTGCCCTCCCGGTGCCGTCGGGGGTGCCCGAGCAACCGACAGTGGCTTACGTGCCTCTGGATGAAGGTCCCTGCGGATGGCCCTATGAGGAAAGGCCCGTTGTGAGCAGGGAAGTTTTTACCGCGTTTGACCTGGCTGTGTGCCGCGAGATACGCGGTCTGGTCCCGAATCCCCTTATCGGCAGGTTCTGGTCGCTCGTTAGGGAAAGTCTCGAAGTGAGTCCGCGATTGGCCCATGCCATCGCTATTGGAAGACATCGCCAGGAATCGCTGTGGGGATGGCAAACGCTGGAAGTCCCCCAAAGCTGGCTGTGCCGGTTGCCGAGCTTCCTGATTCTGGCGGCACATATCTGGTTGGAAGCCCCGCGATTTCTCGCTCTCCACAATCGGGCCGTGGACGCTTACAGGCGAGCCCATCGGTTGCGGTCCCGATCCCATCCGTTCCCGCATTTGATCGAGGCTGACGGTTGGAATGAAGTACCTTTTTGGACATGGTCGTTGGAATCGCCTCGCGGAGACCGCGCGCATCCGCTCGATGTACTCGTCCTTGTGGGCCTCGAAATAGCCGG
>NZ_JACIYL010000448.1 GCF_014359955.1 Thermogutta sp.
CTCTTTCTATCAACAGTTGTAACCCCTCAGATTATAATGCCGTTACCCAGGAATTGTGCAGAGGTTCCTTTCGATTCCGTCGTTTAATCTGTGCTTCTCTAATGTCTCTGAGCAAGCTTGTTCGGTGTGAAATGTGAAGAAAAGGCCGACCGTGGTCCGAAGTTTGTTCAGTTAGTCGGACAGTTGGGATGGCGGGCTCAGATTGTGACACGCTGATGGATGGAGGACATCCCGCATCCATTCAACGGTGGCACGCAGACTGGATGTCTGATGATTCTGGAGCTTCTCCACCAAGGAAGAAAGCACCGGTAAAAGGTAGTGAACAGCAAGATCGTCGTGAAGATGTATGAAAGACAAAAACTCGTTCTGTCGCTGGTTTGCCACCATGTAAGCCGCCCGAAGTGATAAAAAAGCATAGCAATCCGCCAGCACGGCAAGGTGATCAGGAGGTTCTTCCGTGCTATTCCGATAGCCCATGCGATCGTAGAGCTCCTCGAGCGTGGCAAGCATTTCCCCCGGCGAAACGAGCGGTAAATAGCTGACCGCGCGGAGGGAGACCTGGCCACCGGGATAAACGATTTGAAAATACTCCTCCGTCGTCGGATCGCTGCACCAATTTTCAGCGATTCTAAATAGAGCGGGATCCTGAATCTCCCGAAGGAGACTCTGAATTTCGCACTTTCTGCTGGCGGACGGCGGCAGAAGGAGGAGGGCGGCCAGGTGCCATTGCGCCGCGTCACGAATCAATTCAAAAAACGACTGCTCAGACATTTGTTGCATGTCCATGTTCATTGGTTGGAAACGACTCGCAGAGGAATCCATGCTGACCGCATCTTTCGTGAACCGATTTCCTGGTGGGCGCCGTCCCAGATGGCGAAAGCCACATGGGTTCCGCTATCGGGAGAGAATCCCTCGGGCGGATCCCGGACAATCACCACGGCCCAGCCCTGGGCGGTGCGAACAGCCTGCGCTTGCGAATGCTTTTGCAGGGGAATGATGGTACCAGGGCCTTCCGCCATAATGTCCTGAGCGCCTTTTTCCGGAACTGACGCCACATCGTTGCCCAAACGCCGTGCGGGGGCGTAGCGCAGAGCCATTTCCTGCTGCGCGGTGGATCCGGGAACCAGCGACGCTGCTTGAAATGGATAGTGGCCGATCGCCGCGTTCGGATACACGGCTTGAATGCCTTTCTCAAAAAGTGGCCCCTTTTTCCAGACGGCTTTCCAGAGAGTGATTTCCACCGGATGGCCTTTCTCGCCCATCTGCGGGGCTGGCAAGACGGCCTCCACTTTTTGAGGAAGCTGCACCGCACAGGCGTCGGAGAAGGCCGCTATGCCGGGATCCGCGTTTTCCGTGGCGTCTTTCCATTCCAGACGAAATGCCAGCCGATGCCCGTCGTACAGTGCGCGGACCGCGACGTAAGGCGTGGAAGGCTGCAGTAAGCGCGGCTCGACAAGATCCTGGAGAAGAAGCGGAATACGCAATTCCTGGGTCTGTTTCCAGAGAGAATCCGTGGGATCGGTGGGTAGTTCCTTCACCATCAGAGCCTGGATCTCTTGCGGCGGAGGCGCCACAGCCTGGCGACGGCATCCCCCCGCCACGATTGCCGCACCGACCAGCAAGGTCAAAGGTAGCCGTAATTTCCACATGGTCACATGCTCCATCAGGGACAGTTATGCCGAGCCACCTGAAAACGTTCGTCGAACAAAGGTCGCTCGAAAACGGGTTCCCGCAGTGGGACACGGACAATTTCTGTGCCGTCTTCTTCCATTCCGATGATCCAATCGTTCTGCCGCTTCCATCGAGGGACAATTTTCTCTGTGCAGCCAAAAAGTTGGATCAATCCCGCCAGATCAGGATCTTCCTTGGCGCTCAGGTACGTTTGGATCGCCGCCTGGACGTGGGGACCAAAGAGCTGCTCCAGGAATCGCACAGGCACATGAACTGGCGGAATGTAGTAAACGTTGGGCTCAAGACCTAATTGGGGTAAAAGGGGCAGGGCCACCTTGCGCACGTGAACGAGGTAGTCGATGGGATTGTCCGGGTTCGCAGATTCCGGGACAGAAATGTAGCCCGCCAGGCGGATTTTCCCGATGCAGTTGACAAAACACTGCGGTTGCAACCCTTGTTCGCGTTTGGGGAAGCAGAAAATACACTTTTCGGAGGTTCCCGTGAGAGGATTGAAAAATACTTTCTTGTAAGGGCATGCTTTCACGCACTCCCGATAGCCCCGACAGCGTCCCTGATCCAGCAGCACGATTCCATCTTCCGGACGTTTATAAATGGAGCCTCGGGGGCAGGCGGCCAGGCATGCCGGATAGGTACAGTGATTACAGATTCGGGGAAGATAAAAGAACCACACGGAGTGCGGCAGGTTCAAAGCCAGTCCGCGTTCCACATGGCCCGCGCAATCGTCTTCCCCAGTGTTGGGGAATGCGTAATCGTACTCGTCCGGCCGCCATCCCAGCACGCGTTCTCCAGCGGGAGCAGCTTCAAAGATCGTGCGCCCCAGATATTTTCCGTCCTTCCATGTTTGTGGGCCGAGCATTTCGAGAAGCTTCGTATCCCATGCGAGGGGATAACTGCCGTACGGTTTGCTTTCCACGTTATTCCACAGCATGTATTCCTGGCCTTTTCCTGAGGTCCAGGTCGTTTTACAGGCCAGTGTGCAGCTCTGGCAGGCAATGCACTTGTTAAGATCGAACACCGCGGCGTACTGTCGCTGAGGGCGGTGTTCCGGATACCAGTAGGACATGGTGCGTCCCAGTTGCCAGTTGTAAACGATTGCCATGGTTCCGCATCCTTCTCATGAAGAACGATTAGGGGTTTCAATCCGCACAAACTCGCCGGCAAGGTAGCGTTGGAGGGCCGGTGACTCATAGGTCGGACGGAGCCCCAGTTGCGCCACACGCCACAACCCCTGGCCGTTCAAACCGCCCGGTTCCGCCCGCGTGATTCTCACGATGGCTTCTCGCGGAGCACCTGTGGGACAATGCACGTCGGGAGCAAAACCGGTCGAGATAGCCTGTCCGAAGATCTCCTTCCGAACGAGTGAGTCCGTCATCCAGGTCGGCTTGAGCCAGCCTCGGGTAGCCGATTGATGCGACCCGGAGCGGAACATGGCCTGGTAGTTGGTACGGGGATTTTTGGCGAGGCCATCCGCCCTGGTGCGCTGCCCTTCCTGGGATCCGGGCGTGGCTCCGTACATGTTGAACCACATGCGGGTTACCCCCCGCGGGGTTCCCGGATAATACCGGGCACGGCAAAGAAGGCGTGCGAATTGATAGTCGCGAGAATTGTGCTGCCAGCCCCGGAAGGGACGATCTTCGGGGTCCCCGTCTATCCACACATAGTCTCCATCCTCGATTCCCAGTTCTTTAGCATCATCCGGATTGATGTCCACGTATCCCTCGGCCACGAAAGGTGCCCGCCTGTCATGACGATAAATATCGCCGAACGGGCCAAAGAGGATGGCGATCATGTCAGTATCGATGGGGGTAGTATGGGCGCCATGCCGATATTTGGGCG
Organism: Thermogutta sp.; assembly: GCF_014359955.1. Lineage (GTDB taxonomy): Bacteria > Planctomycetota > Planctomycetia > Pirellulales > Thermoguttaceae > Thermogutta. Next base: position 3,529 of record NZ_JACIYL010000448.1, read on the forward strand.
TGTGGAAGATGAACCGATATCCCTTGGCGAGCAGGGGATGCTGATGTTTTTCAGCCACTTCCCAAGGAAGGACGACGTTGCGCCCGCACCGCACATCACAAGACAAGTCTGTGCTTTCGACTCCGTAGTCCTCCGGCCCTGCGGGCCGAATGGCCTCATGTGAGGCC
>NZ_JACIYL010000449.1 GCF_014359955.1 Thermogutta sp.
GTCGGTCGCACAGGCGGATTTTCCGTGGCGCATGGACCAGACAAGGTGAAGAGAAATCCTGCGACGGAAAAGGCGAATATTCCTGGAATGGGGCCCCAGCGGGAAAATCGCTTCATGGAACCTAACCCACCAGTCAATCAGCCGTCCCAGAATGGGGGCGCCCCGGGGGTGCAGAGCAGCGGCACGGAAGATCGCGATGTTTCCACGCGCGATTCGTCAAACTTGCCGGGTATTCCCCAGGCGGTGGCTTCGAGCGAAAACAGCCAGTCTGCCGAGCCGGCGAATATGGAAGGGGAAGAATCTCTTCCACAGGATCCGACTCAAATACCCAGCCAAAGTCCGGCCGGTGGTGCTGCGATTTCTGCGGATAAGCCGGAGAAATCTGCCGCGTCACCAAATCCGCCTGGGTTGAACGATTTGCCCGAAGAATTTCGTACAACACTGAACCAAATCTGGGAATCGCTGGCACAGCGCGACTTGGAGGGGGCCCGGGCGGCGCTCAACCGGCTGGCTTCCCAGGTCCGGTCGGACAATCATCGCCGAATCGTCGAGGCGATGGACCAGCTCGTTCGCGACGTGGAACAATTCTGGAAAATTATGGCGGAGATCGTCGCCTCATTACAGAGCACCGAGGAACTGGCGGTAGGAGATACCTATGTGATCGTCGTGGAGGCCACGAAAGATTCACTGGTTCTCCGCGCGGCCGGTCAGAATCGTCGGTATGCCCTGCGTGAAATTCCGACCATTCTTGTTGAGGCCCTCGCCCGGCGTCGCCTCCAGCCGGGACCAGACAGCGACATCCTGCTGGCGGCATTCTTGGCCGTGGACCCCAAGGGCGACTTCGCCGAGGCTCAAAGGCTCTTGGAGCGTGCTCGCGCCCAAGGAGGAGATGTCGAGTTGATCGCGGAGGCGCTTCGTTACAGGCCCAACAGTGGTAGCGGTACAGGCCGCCTGCCTGTCCCGGCAAGTGGCGCGGACGTACTTGAAGCGGACAAATGGTTGGAGCAACAGTTTGGCACAAGAATTAAGCAAATCGCGGGAATCACGGATGCCCAGGCTCTCGCGCGGGATCTGATGACGGCTGCGGAGAATTCGGCCCTTGCCCCCGCCATACGATATCGGTTGCTTCGAGAAGTTCTCCACCTTGCCGAGACCTATGGACTGGCGGACGACGGCATCAATGCAATCGACCGGCTCTCCAAAGTCTTCCAGATCGACTTCTGGACGGAAGCGGTTCAACTGGCGCAATCTTGGACGGGACACAAATTCCGTCCCGCAGAAAGCCAGAGTATCGCCAAAATCCTGCTTCCTCTTGTGGATCGCGCTCTCCGAGAAAATCGCCAGAATGAAGCGCGAAGGCTGGCCCAGGCTGGTTTGATCCTGGCAAGACAATCGGGCAACATTGGCCTCATCCGGCAGTATTTGAGTGTCCTCCAGCAACTCCCCGACGAGAAAACTCCCTAATTCCGCACTGGGGATTCCGGAGCGATATATCATTGCGGACGTGTCCATAGCGCCCCGACGAAAGGCACATTTGCATTGAGAACCGACTGTGATCATAATAGACATAATGGGCTACCGGTACGCACTTGAGCCACTGGAGGACGCGTCTCGTCGATCGCGAACCTCTTCTCTTTGAGGAACCTCTTACTGTAAGGTACGTCAACGGGGTTACGTCCTGAGGAGGGGAACATCGCAACGTCCTTGGTGGCCCAACGTCCAGACGCGGTGGGGATTGTCGCTATGATATCTGAGAGCTACGATAATCCGCAGAGGGAGTTAATACATAAGGAAAAGGAGGAGCGACGGATGGCGCACGGATTGTATTTCATTCAGGGATGTCCAACATGCGGACGCCGGGTTCAGATCCGCATGGCCTATCTCGGCAAGTACGTTACGTGCCATCACTGCGGTGCGGCTTTCCAGGCAGACGGTGGTGCGAAGCCGGGGGACACAGCTTCGAGCAACGGGGAGCAGGCGGACTCGCTCGGTCAATCTCGTCTGGTCAATTCCCGATGGAAGCCCGCCCAGGCGGTCACCTGGCCGTTCGGCCCCGAAATGGACGTGTGATCGACCCGTAGATTCGGCCCTTCAGAGGCTCAGCCATAGTCGGTGTCACCGGGCCTCTGCAGGGTGTGCGACGGTCAATCGCGTTCCGTGGTTCGTGACATCATTGCTAGCACGACGCGTTGACAGCCTTCGCTAATTTATCCCCGCCACCGTCGAAAGCGCCCTCGTCGTGTGAACCAGCACGGTGTCTTCAGTGAGCCATTTAGCACGATTCTGGCGCACGTACCATGGCTTTCAACAAGTTTCTGACCGGGCTGCCCGACTTCGGGCAATCAGGTTGACCCCTTGGGCGCTCGGGGACGGTAAATATCGGTGGCTGTTCCCAGGAACACCTCGGCCGCAAAGCTGAGCGTTTCGCATAAAGTAGGATGAGGATGGATCGTCTCAGCGACGTCGCGGACGGAGGCCCCCATTTCGACGGCCAGCGTGGCCTCTCCGATGAGGTCTCCGGCGTTAGGGCCGACGATTCCACAGCCCAAAACACGTTCCGAGGCCGGATCGACCAACCATTTGGTGAGGCCCTCTGTTCGGCCGACCGATTGTGCCCGACCACTGGCCGCCCAGGGAAAAGCGGCAACCTCGTAGGCAATCCCTTTCTGTTGGGCCTCGGTTTCTGTCAGGCCGGTCCATGCGATTTCAGGATCGGTGAAAACAACGGCCGGAATGGCCCGGGGTTCAAAGACTGCGGCGGAATGCCCCGCCAGCACCTCGACGGCAACCTTTCCCTCATGAGCTGCTTTATGAGCCAGCATCGGTTGACCCACAATGTCTCCGATGGCTGAGATGCTGGGGTCATTCGTTCGCAACTGGTGGTCAACTTCAATGAATCCCTGCTCGTTAACGTGGACTTTCGTATTTTCTAACCCAAGTTGATCGCTGTTAGGCCGTCGTCCCACCGCCACGAGGACTCGCTCAAACGTGCTCGTTTTCTGGACATCACCCTCAAAGGTGGCTTCAATACCGTCGCCGACTACCCTGAGCCGAACAACCTTCGTCTTCAGGTAAATAGCCTCAAACAACGATTCGAGCCGCTTCGCGAGCGGTCGAACGAGATCGCGGTCGGCGCCAGGCAGCAGGCCGTCCGTTAGCTCGACCACCGTCACCCGGCTTCCCAGCGCGGCATACACCGCTCCCATTTCCAGGCCGATGTACCCACCGCCGACCACGAGGAGCGATTTTGGAACCGCCGCAAGCTCGAGGGCCGCCGTTGAATCCATAACCAATGGACTATCGACCTGAAATACACTGGGAATCGCCGGCCGGGAACCTGCCGCAATAATACAGTGCTCGAACCTCAATTGCGGCTCAGGAGGTGTTTTCCCGTTGACCGGATGGAGTTCCAAGGTGTGAGAATCCTTGAAGCTTGCCCGGGCTTGGATCACCTCGACCTTCCTCTTCTTGGCCAGTTGCGCCAATCCGGACGTTAGCGTCGTCAGTACCTGCTCCTTACGGGCCCGCAGCTTTTGGATATCGATTTTCGGAATTCCATACTCAACACCCCACTCCTTCAGCTCGTGGACCTCCTGCATGGCTCGGGCGACATGGAGAAGGGCTTTGGACGGAATACACCCGCGGAGCAGACAGACGCCTCCGAGTCGAGACTCCTGATCGACAATA
>NZ_JACIYL010000045.1 GCF_014359955.1 Thermogutta sp.
CCAGATTTTTTCTTCGCGTGTGTTTATATCAGGAGGGCACATTCGGCCATCACTTCAGTCCCAATCGCACGGCCAGGTGGTGGAGGTTGCTTCGATGCATCCCCAGGGCGCGGGCTGCGGCAGCCCAGTTGCCGCCGTGCTCGACCAGAGTTTGCTGGATCAGCGATCGCTGGAACGACCGTGTGGCCTCCTTCAGGCTGAGTCGTTTTGGTGCTTGAGCCGACGAGCTGAGTGATGGTCGTTGCTCCGGGGACGGCGTCAGAAGGAACTCGGAGCCCAGGTGTGCTGGACTCACGATAACCGGTTCTCCGCGGCGGACTCCTGCGGCGGCCCGAAGCACAGCGCGCGAAATGACGTTTTCCAGTTCGCGTACATTACCAGGCCACAGATACGCTCGCAGGGCATCAACCGCATCCGGCGTCAAACGCACCGGCCCCAGCCCCAACCGCCGGCGCGTCACGTCGGAGAAATAACCGGCCAGAAGCGGGATGTCCTCCACCCGCTCCCGCAGCGGAGGGACGCGCAGCGGATACACGCACAGCCGATGAAACAGATCGGCCCGGAACCGCCCGGCTTGCACTTCCTGCTCAAGGTCGCGGTTCGTCGCCGCGATCACACGGACATCCGCAATAATTGTTCGTTCCGATCCCACGCGCTGAATCTCGCCGTGTTGCAAGGCGCGAAGGAGTTTGGGCTGCACTGAAAGCGGCAACTCGCCGATCTCATCCAGAAACAACGTGCCGCCGCTGGCGACCTCAAACTTGCCTGGCCGATCTGACGTCGCGCCGGTAAAGGCGCCGCGAACATGCCCGAACAGTTCGCTTTCGGCGAGGCTTTCCGGCAAAGCCGCACAGTTCACGTACAGCATCGGCTGGCTACTGCGATTCGACGCGGCGTGCAACGCCCGCGCCACCAGCTCTTTGCCCACCCCCGTTTCACCCAGGATCAACACAGTGAAATCGGATCGGGCGACCAGGTCGATATCCTGCCGAAGCCGCTGCATGGCCGAACTGATGCCGATCAACTCCGTTCCCTGGCGAAGCTGAGCATCCCGCATCAAATCGCGAGCGATGAGTGCCTGCCGCTCCGCGCTTCGCTCCAGCGCCTCGATCAGGAGTGTGGTATGCATCTCGGCGGCGGCCAGGGCACCGACGGCAGCGAGAAACTGGGGGTCGATGCCCTCGAACGCGTCGGGCTGCACGGCATCGGCCGTCAGCGCCCCGATCAACTCCTCACCAATCCGAAGGGGACAGCCGAAACATGCGTGGATGCGTTGAAACCGGCCTGCGTCCTCTGCCATAAGCCCGTCAAACGGGTCGGGCAGGCCGCAGTCCGCCGGGAAGATCACCGGCTTGATCGACTTGCAGATAATCTCGAGCCGTGGGTGTTCGTCCAATCGGAAGCGCCGGCCCATGGCGTCAGCCGATAGTCCCACGGAAACGATCGGGATCAACTCCTGACCTTCCAGCCGCAGCAGCGCCGCCACGTTGTAGGGAATGATCCGGCGCAAAGCGTTCAGCAGACGGCGATACCGCTCCTCCGCGTGGATCGCCGACGTCAGGTCCAGGGCGATTGATAAAAGGGTTTCAAGCTGGCTCATGGTTGTATTCTGAACAACATGTTGTACAGATCGCAACACACTGCGCGTTGTGAATACGACAACACCCCGCGTAATCTGCTGGTATTGTACGGTTCAGGTCGCTGGCACGGCGATTGCTTAACCAACCGGAGAAAGCATTTTCAGCCCACCAAAGTGATGGAGGGCAAGGCAATGTCCGAAGAGGCAATTCAACGGACCTTTCAACGAACCCTTGGAGAACTCGTAACGGCCAAGCCGGCAGCGGCGAAGGTCTTCCATCGGTACGGCCTGGACTTCTGCTGTGGCGGCAACCGGTCCCTGGCGGCTGCCTGTGCCGAGGCGGGTATCAACGCCGAGACGGTCGCCCAGGAAATCGAGCGCTTGGCGTCCGACGGACCGGATCCGATTGGCTGGAACACACGGCCGCTCAAGGAACTGGTCGAGCACATCCTTCAGTGCTACCACGCACCGCTGAAAGAGGAAATTCCGAGATTGATTGATCTTGCCCGAAAGGTGGAGCAGGTGCATGCTGACAAGCCCGACTGTCCGGTGGGGCTTGCCGAATTGCTTGTTTGCGTTCGCGAGGCGGTCGAAAGCCACCTGGCGAAGGAAGAGCAGATCCTGTTCCCGATGATCGTCGCGGGACGCGGTCAGATGGCTCACATGCCGGTACAGGTCATGATGCAGGAACACGAAGATCACGGCCAGAACCTGAAGCGCATCCGCGAGCTGACGAACGACCTAACGATTCCCGAATACGCCTGCACCGCGTGGCGCGAACTGTACCGCTCGCTCGAGCAACTCGAATGCGACCTGATGGCACACATCCACCTGGAGAACAACATCCTGTTTCCACGAGCACTGACTGAGGAACCAGAGAAAGGAATTGAGTGACCATGAACATCACAACGATTCTCAATCGATCCCTGCTGCTGGTGTCCTTTGTCACTTTTGCGCTGGCAATCGCGTCAGAGGCTCGTGCCCATTGCGACACCCTCGATGGACCGGTCATCAAGGACGCCCAGGTTGCGCTGCATTCGGGCGACGTGACCCCGGTGCTGAAATGGGTGGGCCCCGAGGACGAACCGGAAATACGAGAAGCCTTCAACAAGACACTCGCCGTGCGGAAGCTGAGCGCAACCGCCCGCGAACTTGCCGATCGGTTCTTTTTTGAGACCCTGGTTCGTGTGCATCGCGCGGGGGAGGGAGCGCCGTACACCGGGCTCAAGCCGGCAGGCAGCGCGGACCCTGCGGTGAAACTGGCGGACGAAGCTCTCCAGACTGGCTCGCCCGAGAAACTGGTGAAGGTCCTGACCGAGGCCGTCGAAGAGAGCGTCCGCCACCGCTATGCGGAGGCCGCACAACGGAAGAAGCTTTCGGACAGGAGTGTCGAAGCGGGCCGCCAATTCGTCAAGGCCTATGTCGAGTACGTCCACCTCGTCGAAGGTTTGCACGAGCAACTGAAGGGCGGCGGTCATCGTCACGAAGCGCCTGGTGACGACGGCAGACACTAAACGCCCCAACGAAGCCGCCGGGTTTATTCGCGGCGCCAGTGCGCCCGACTTGTTCAGGAGGACTGAAAGGTGAAACCGACAGAGATTCTGAGCCAGGAACATCGCGTTATCGAGCAGGTACTGGATTGTCTGGAGAAGATCGTGAGAAAGTCCAAGGAGGAAGGGAAGGTTGACGCGGAGTCGGCAAGAGCCGCCATCGACTTCTTTCGCGGATTTGCCGACAAGTGTCACCACGCGAAAGAAGAGAACCAGTTGTTTCCCGTGCTGCACACCAAGGGGTTCGGTGGAGGATGCGGCCCGATCGCCGTCATGCTTCGTGAACACGAACTGGGACGGCTGTACATCGGAGGTATGGACGCCAGCCTCAACGCAGCCGCCAGCGGAGATGCGGATGCAGTCCGATGGTTTGTGCAACATGGGGAAAGCTACATCCGACTGCTTCGCGAACATATCCAGAAAGAGGATCATTGCCTGTTTCCTTCTGCTGATCAGAAACTTTCCACAGAAGATGAGCAGAGCCTGTTAGCGGCGTTTGCACAGGTGGAAAAAGACGAAATAGGCGAGCTCCATGCAAGATACGTGGAGATCGCCAATCGGTTGGCGGAGCGCTTTGGCGTTCGCCGGGTCTCAGAGGCAAATGGCGAGCTTCGCTGAGCTCCAGCGACTGGCTCCGGTGGATTGCCCCGTGGGTTAGGCGGTTTCAGGAAAATGTAAAGTGTCTGCGGGTTCAAAGCGGTTGAATCAAGAATAAACAAGACGAACAAGGGATGACAGGATGCGGTACATTCGGCTTTGGATTGGTCTGGGTCTGCTGCTTGTGGGTTCGTTCGCGGTTCTGGGCTACTATGGGCACGAAATCTATCAACAAGCACCGCCCATTCCCGGTCGCGTGGTGACAACCGACGGACACGTTCTTTTTACCGGCCAGGACATCAAAGACGGCCAGAACGTGTGGCAATCGATGGGCGGTCAGGAGGTGGGATCTGTCTGGGGGCACGGCGCGTATGTCGCCCCCGACTGGTCGGCGGATTGGCTCCATCGCGAGGCGACATGGATTCTCGACCACTGGGCAACGACGGAGCACGGTCGACCCTTCGACCAGCTTTCGGAAGCGCAGCAGGCTGCTTTGATCGCCCGCCTGAAAGAGGAACTGCGAACCAACACATTCAATCCCGACACGGGCGACCTGACCGTGTCCCCGTTGCGGGCGCAAGCGTATGCCGCCGTGGCCAAACACTATGATGCGCTGTTCGGCGACGATCCCGCTTTGGCTGGCCTGCGAGAAGCCTACGCAATCCCGAAGAACACCGTTCCCGACGCCGAACGGCGCGAGAAGCTGAACGCTTTCTTCTTCTGGACGTCATGGGCGTGTGTGACCAACCGGCCGGGCAAGCAGATTTCCTACACCAATAACTGGCCGCCTGAGCCACTCGTAGGCAATCAGCCAACCACGCCGATTATCGTCTGGTCCATCCTCAGTTTTGTTCTCCTTCTCGGTGGTATTGGGGCATTGGCGTGGTTCTACGCGTCACACCGTGACGACGAAGGGCCGTCGGAAGTCCCGGCCTCGGATCCCTTGCTTGACTTGAAGCTTACGCCCTCGATGCGCGCGACCCTCAAGTACTTCTGGGTCGTCACCGCGATGTTCGTTCTGCAGGTGGGCCTCGGCGCGATTGCCGCGCACTACTCGGTCGAAGGTGAAGCGTTCTACGGGATTCCTCTCGCCAGGTGGTTTCCCTACTCAGTCGCAAGAACATGGCATACGCAACTTGGGATCTTCTGGATCGCCACCGCGTGGCTGGCGACCGGGCTTTTCATCGCCCCGGCCGTCTCCGGCAAGGAACCTCGGTGGCAGAAACTCGGCGTGGATGTACTGTTCCTGTGCTTGCTGGTGATCGTTGTCGGGTCGCTGTTTGGAACATGGTACGCCACGCGCCAGCGGCTTGGGCTGGAGGCGAACTTCTGGTTCGGTCACCAGGGTTACGAATACACTGACTTGGGCCGGTTCTGGCAGCTCTTCCTGTTCGCCGGTCTGTTCATATGGCTCACACTGATGACCCGTGCCATCTGGCCGGCCTTTCAAGAACCGGGACCGAAGCGGCATCTCCTCTCTCTGTTCCTGATCGCCTGCCTTGCCATTGCGGGTTTTTACGGAGCCGGTCTGATGTGGGGACGGCAGACGAACCTGGCCATCGCCGAGTACTGGCGGTGGTGGGTGGTCCATCTATGGGTGGAAGGCTTTTTCGAAGTCTTCGCCACCGTGGTCATTGCGTTCCTCTTCACGCGGTTGGGATTGCTGCGTGCCTCCTCGGCTGTTGCGGCGTCGCTGTTCACGACGATCACTTACCTCTCGGGAGGCGTGATCGGTACGTTCCACCACCTGTACTTCACCGGGACGCCGACACCGGTGCTGGCTCTCGGCGCGATGTTCAGCGCCCTGGAAGTCGTGCCCCTGGTTCTGATCGGAATTGAGGGATACAGTAACCTGTCTATGATTCGCGCCAGGCCGTGGGTCGCCGCGTACAAATGGCCCATCTACTGTTTCATCGCGGTCGCGTTTTGGAACCTGGTCGGCGCGGGGTTGTTTGGCTTTCTGATCAATCCACCGATCGCGCTGTACTACATGCAAGGCCTGAATACGACACCGGTCCACGGTCACACGGCCCTGTTCGGTGTATATGGAATGCTTGGAATCGGCCTCATGCTGTTTTGTCTGCGAGGTGCGACAGTACGCAACAAATGGCGGACAGGCGTGCTGAGTTTCTCCTTCTGGTGCATCAACGTGGGGCTCGCGCTGATGGTGCTGCTTTCCTTACTCCCGGTCGGCCTGGCCCAGACCTGGGCCAGTGTGGAACACGGCATGTGGTACGCGCGTTCGGCCGAGTTCCTGCAGACGGACATACTGGTGCGCCTCCGCTGGCTGCGCATTGTGGGCGATACGATTTTCGGGCTGGGGACGCTGGGACTGGCCTGGTTCGTCATAGGCTTAAAAACAGGATGGTCGCTTGCGGAGACAGAAGCGCCGGCGACCCAACCTGCCGATGTGCAGCAGGTCAATCTGCATCCCGTTCAATCGCCTTGATGGATATACGCCTCGCTGCACGGCTCACTACGACAACGGGACACACCGGGTGGTGAGCAATCTGGCGCGTCATATTCCCGGCGATCTGACGGAGGATGCCCAACCCTGCTGTCGAAATCCGGTCCGAGCGTTCCCAGGTCCCCCCTGGCAGCGCGTGGATCGAATCTGGCTACGGCATCGATCCGCCGCCGGACGCACACGGCCAAGTTGGTTTCTTGGAACCACGGCAACCGCCCCGCAGAGGTCGGTGTCCAAACTGATGACCATGCTCGTCGCCCTGGGTGGGTGCCGCTTAGCTCCCCGATCATAATCCCCCACAGGCCGTGCTCGGTGCGATGTCCGCTGACGCCAAAGTTGACCGGTTGGGGGCGCGAAGCGGGCAGCAGTACAGCAATAAAGCAACCCCTCACGGCGACGCGAATCATGGCCCGGCTCCTGTGAAAACCAGTGCTCAGGAGTTATCGAATACGATTTGCTTTCGTTCCAAGCAGCCGATGGCGAACTTGATTCTCTGTTGTGCCCGACTCGCATCGGCAAGGCGCCGATAGCGTCCTGGTCGATGAGCAACGACCCAAAGCAATCCTTGGAGGCAGATGCTAATGAGCCCTTTATTTTTATTTTCGGAGACCAAAGGCTTTATTTTAGTACACACGTTTCTAATGATTCACAAAACCTTCGACATCTTCTAAAACAATTTTCTCACGGGCGTCCTCGCCGCGGAGTGTCAGTTGGACATTTTTGAATCCGATGTTCCTCGCGTGGCGGATATAGGCGCCCCAAGCCGGCAAGATGCCGAAGAAAAACTGTTCCGGATAGCGATCCTCATCTTCCGGAACAACGCGTTGAGCATCTTCTTTGGTGCCGTAACCCGGAAAGGAAATCCTGACATTTTCCAGAATGACATCCTCGACGCAGTGGCCGGGGATACCCGTAATCATGATGGGGCCAGCCATAGCCTTTTCCCTTTCCGAGTAGTCGCCCGAGTGATCGCGATCGTGCAGGGTGACTTTGGCGACGACGTCACTAACTCGGATATTCTTCACCGTGCCCACAGACGGCTTGGCTTCCCCACCGAATGTGCTTCCCCGGTTACCCAGGCGAATGAAAAGAGGGCAGCCCACGTTCTCCATCACATGGAAAATCAAGCGCCTCGATAAATTTCTTTTTTGCGGGACCGAAGAAATTGAGGATCTGCAGGGCACCGTTACTGAATGCACGGTAACGACGGTAGGTAGTCACCCAGGCCATCTGGCCCTCAGGTGTGTATGATGCGCCGCCGTCGGTCAAGCTGGCGACGACCTGTGTCTGCGGTCGACTGGCAAACCAGGCGAACAGCGCGGGGTTCAAATCGATCAGGTATGGATTCACGCGCACGCCTGCGGGAAATGTACCGAGGGCTGGATCGATCCGCAGCGCCCCATACATGACCAGGCTGTTGACATCCAGGGCATCACCATCGTCGTGAATCTCCCAAGCAAGATACAGGGCATCGTTCTCAATGGGATGGGCTTTTGATTCGGCGGGGCGAAACGCCTGTGAATCCGTCGGCACCGAAGAGGTTACGGATCCATTGGCGACAAATCCACACACGGGTAAATGGCCTCGCTTTTGTATCCGCTGAATCACGTGTGCCCCTTCGACCGGGCCAATGTGCGGCACGCCGGGCGGATAGTGCCTCACGTCAGCCAGCACGTCGAATTTTGCGTCCTCCGGCTCCGGATCGTTAATCGTTTCCGTATCGAGAAAATAGCAGAAGGTGCCTGTGGCCACGAAGTAGTCGACCATGATCGGCGTGTTACTGCCGATGTCGCCCTGAAAGCCCAATAATTGCTTGTTGCGTTGTGGATGGCTCATGTAGCGGGCAACCGACCAATCGAATGCGGCCAGCTCGTCCATGCTCCGGGTGTCGGCCAGCAACGGCAGGTTCACGCCCTCCTCTCGAAGATAAGCGTCGAGCCTTTCCGTCAACGCAATGGCCCCTTCAAACGTGCAGACGTTTACCGCCGCAGCACGCGCCCCGGAACTCGCTTTGCCCGCCGCTGGACAAAGCACCTTCCCCTTCGGTACATCTTTGTACCGGCGCACCAGGTAGCTAAGGGCGGGATAACGTTTGTTCGGATCCAGCTTTGCCGTATCGGTCGGAAAGGGCAGAAGGCCGTCGTCGATGACCGCTTGCGCTGGATGGACGCTCCCGAACCGCTCCTGCTTGTTCCAGTCCCAGTTCAGACGCCAGGGAAAATTGACGAGATAGATTTTTTCCGTGCTTTGCCGATTGACGAGCCCCTGAAGGCACGTAATGGCCAGCAGGACATCAGGTGCATCGTCGTTCTGGACGTCTTTGGCCACATCAACGACGATGATCCGCTCTGTCTTTCCAACCTTCGGCAGAACCGGCTCATAGCCGCTCGCTGGCCAATACAGCCCGCCCAGCGTCAACAATACAGCGACAAATCGCGTGGCTTTCATCCCAAGGTTATTCATTCCTCACGCCCCGGTACGTTTTCCGGTTGTCTTTCCCCACAGAAGTAAAGGAGTATCTTTATGATAATCGAACGATCGCCACTGATTCAGCGCACGGCAGTGGGAATGTCCATGACGTCATGGCGGTTGGACCACACCCTCTTGTGATGTAAGGCCGAACACCACCACCGCGGCATCTTCCTCCGATACACGCCCAACAATTCACCTTGGGGTCTCGGGAGTTTGTCACGGCAGAACAGGAAGTTTTACCGCTCGAACTCTCCTGGCGCTTTGGTATGCCGTTTCCGGACGTTCATGCGATCCGCTCACTCAACGCCTCGATCTCAACGTGGAAAGCGTGTATCTAACGGTGGCTCCTTCTCTCGTATAGCGCCAACCGGCCGCCGCGCACCAGTTCCCGCACGCCCATTTCACAGCGAACGTGCTTGCGCAAAGCGGCTGCATCGCGGGGGAAAAAGGCTCTTGACGCCATATAGTTAGCATGCTATCCTTATAGTTAGCGTGCTAACTATCAGAGATGAGAGCTCAACCATGACTGTGCCACGTGGACGTCCGAAGCAGTCGGCGCGACGACGAACCTCCGTGCGAATAACACGCCCTCTGGCGGTTCTGTTGCACCATGTCGGAAAACTCCTCGAGGATCGAATGCGCAAGGCGTTGGAAGAGATCGGCCTGCATACCGCCCAGGCCCTTGTGCTGCGCGTACTGGCGACAAGAGAGGGCGTGAAGCAACGCGATCTGGCCGACCAGATGATGATTGCGCCGCCGACGATGAGCGGCATTGTGAATCGGATGCTCAAGGCAGGCCTTGTGCAGCGCCAGGATGACCCCGAGGACGAGCGAGCGGTGCGCATCTATTTGACCGATACCGGCCGGAACATGTGCAGGAAAATTGAACGCGCCATTGGCGACGTGGAAGCGGAACTCATCAAAGGACTTTCCAAGACACAGCTACGAAACGCGCACCGCATCTTGCGTACCCTGCGGAACAACCTTGGGGGACACGCGCCCGATCCGGAAAGGGAGTAGGCAGTCCGACTATCCAGATTGTTGAACTCCGTTTTGAAGGAGCAACACCATGGTTATTGAGCGAATCAAGGGTTGCATCGGTTGCGGCACGTGTGTGAAGACATGTCCAACGGACGTCATCCGGTTGGCCCCCGAGACGCACAAGGCTGTCATCAAGTACCCTGCCGATTGCCAAATCTGCCACCTGTGCTGCATGTATTGCCCGGTGGATGCCATCACAATCACGCCGGAAAAATCGATTCCTGTCATTGTCTCATGGGGGTGACTTATGAACACACATCTCTTCAAGCGGTATTTCCTCGTGACAGGGGTGCTCGTTTTCATCGGCATGCCCCTTCTTTTGTACGCGGTGGGCGATTTCCCGCGGCGTTCTCTGCTCAAGGAAACGCTTTCGATCGCCACGTTGTTGTCGTTTTCGCTGATGCTCAGCCAGTTCTTTCTGGCACGCAGTAACATGCGAGTCATTGAGCTGTTCGATCTGCGCCATGTGAAGAAGCTGCATGTGTATCTGGCCTATACCGTGGTCACGGTGATTCTTCTGCATCCCTTTTTTGTCGTGTTGCCACGGTTCTTCGAGGCAGGGATCCCACCAAAGGACGCCTTTATCACCATGGTGACCAGTTTTCACCGATCGGGAATCTTTTTCGGTCTGGTCGCGTGGTGCTTGCTGTTGCTGCTGGTCGTCACCGCGTTCTTTCGCTTTCGCCTTATTCGCCTGTTGCATACCGACTACCCGCATTGGCGTCACTTTCACGGTATGCTCAGTGTTTTGTTCACGGTGTGCGCTCTCGTGCACGTGATAACGCTGGGACGCCACATCGATGCGTATCTGGCCGGATTCTATATCGCCGTGGCTGCAAGCGGCACGTTCCTGTTACTGCGGATGTACGTGCCGCGCAGCATCGTGGTGAAACCGCAGCAGTCCGAACCCTCAGGAGCGAAGCCATGAATACCAAGACCAATGAAATGTCGCGGCGGGAATTCGTAGCCTATACAGGCGGTGTGGCAGGGCTTTTGGCACTGGCGGGCGTGTTCGCGCGCAATATCACGCGAATCGATCCCCAAACCGTTTCTCACGGAAAACGCCGATGCGACGTGCTGGTGATCGGCAGTGGAATGGCCGGACTGTTCGCTGCGGTCAAGGCCCATGACGCGGGCGCCAAGGTCATCATGGTGTCCAAAGGGCGACTGGGGGCCTCGGGCCAAACACCTTTCGCCAAGGGAATCTTCGCCTACGACCCCAACACGGCTCCGATGACCACAACTGGCGTGCTTGGATCAATATCTACAGGGGGGACGACGGCAGCATGAAGCTTGAGAAACAACCTTTCGACCAATGGCCTGGCTGATTGGACCCGGCCGCGTTCAGTACCACCAGCGCGGAATCTCCAGAGAGGGCGGAACATGCGGTGAGATTGGAGGGGTTGGCAATTCCCCCAGCGCTTCCGACAGAGCACTCGGTTGACTGTTCGGAGCCGCGGTTGCCGAGAGAAGATCGCTTCGGTTATTCGTGGACTTCCAGGCCCACGGGCAGGCCGCCGCTGACGTGCTCTTCGCCTTCACCGGCCGTGCCCTTGACCAGTCCACAGGCCGGCAAAACAATCTGAACGGCTGGTGTGATGCAGCCACCGGCCGCTGGCTGTCGCAAGAGCCGCTGGGCTACCCCACCGGCGACGGGAACCTGTACCGCTACGTGGGAGATCGTTCGGCGGCCGGCCGCGATCCGGCCGGTCTTCACGATCCGGCCTGGACGACTGAATGAAGGGCCAAAAAACTATCCGAAAACGTTCCTGGCCGGTTATGTCGCTCCCATTCGATGCAAACGCCTGAACCAGAACAGGGCACAAGCCAATTGGATGATACCCAGATAGTTGAATGAATGCTTGTCGTAGCGGACCAGGATCGCGCGGCACTTGGAAAGCCATGCCAT